>DASXOT010000610.1:0-6138 GCA_036494065.1 Chitinophagaceae bacterium | reverse complement strand
TGGTATTAGAACAACTATTGCGAAAAATAAAATAGGGACATCACTTCAAGCTTCTTTTGTTGATGCTGATGCAATTATTATCATAAAAATAATCAGTCATGGGCCTCCAAATACAACAATAACAGGAATTGGTGGAAAAACATTTTAATCAAGCGCCAGGTAATACAAAAACGGCCGCTGCCTTTAATAAAAAATCAAATGACAAAAAAGAATTTCGCAGGATTGAAAAATTAATAAGACAATTGGCACCGCCAAGTAGTAACAAGCCCTGAACCGCGAGACAAAGTATACACCATTGCTTAGCAACTTTCCATTGATAGTACACAGAAAACAAAGTATAGGGCAACGCAAAAATATTGAGCCAGGAAATCATGGCAATAGCATTGCACACATCGAACTTGGAGAATAAAAGCGGCGGCAACCCTCCAGAGAAATAGAAAAACCGACTTCGCTCCAGCTTAACCAGCTAAAAACTTTCGCTTTTTTGCTGGAAAGTATCGCACTGCAGTTTCCTTTCGCTATTCCGGTGCAAACCTTTTGCAAAGCAGCGTTATTCTTGTCAACTTCGTATCACAGTAAGAATGAGGTGACGGCCAACTCACTTAACTGGATCAAGAATTGAAAATATAAACCTCTGATGAAAGTGTTTTTATCAATTACCGAGTGCTTGATTTTGTGATGACATGGCCGGAAGATACACCTGATTCACCGGTTGTAGACCTGGGACACGACGGAACTCTGGAACTGCAAATCACAACACATGAGAGTGAGCGGCTTTTTGATTTGATAGCTAACGTGTGGGTAGAAGATGTTGATGTATTGTTTGATAAATACAAGAACAGAGGACTGATCGGAAAGCCCAATTCACCTGTTCACCAGGGACCCATTGATCAAACCTGGGGACGCCGGGAATTTTATGCTACCGACCCGGGCGGTAACACACTTCGATTTGTACAGCCTTTAATTTGATACAATTGACCGATTGTAAATTTGCGGCCTATATCGGTCGAGATTGCGTGATTTATTTACACACTCTATAAGAAGATCTGGACGAGACAAGTGGCTATAATCGAACATGGAGTGTACTAAAATCGTACAGTTTTCCTGAACGACGATTTCGCAACTTTCTCATTTCTAATTTGTTCTTTCGGAGGCATTCTTATTGTAAATTCTATGGCGTTTCCATTTGGCTACAACTTCGCAGGCTAATTGACGATGAAGAGTTTGAGAATGAAGTAAAGGAATGATCAGTGATGATTTATAAGTCATGAATGAGTTTGTGTTGACTTAAAACTTAATGCGTACAACTTAAAATTTATAACGTGTTTAAAAATTATTTCAAAACAACATTCCGCAGCCTGTTGAAAAACCGTGGCTACAGTTCTCTCAACATTTTTGGTTTGGCTGTGGGTATTGCCTGTGCAGGGCTAATTTTTTTATGGGTTGAAGATGAAGTGAACTATGATCACTTCAACACAAAAAAAGACCAGCTGTATTTTGTAAGAGAAAATCAAAAGTATGATGCTTATACGGCAACGTCCTATTCAACGCCGGCATTATTAGGGCCGGCGGTGCAGGCAGAAATTCCGGGAATTGCCAATACCTGCCGAACCTCTGAAGGTCTTACATCTTCTTTGTTCAGCCTGGGCGATAAATCTGTGTATGCATCAGGAAAATTTGTCGAACCGTCATTGTTCACCATGTTTACATTGCCGTTTGTGCAGGGCAGTGCCGCAACTGCTTTCAAACAATTGTACTCAATGGTTATAACAGCGAAAACTGCAAAGAAATTTTTTGGTGATGATAAAGATGTGATCGGCAAAACCGTTCGTATAGATAACAAACAGGATTATGTAATAACTGGTGTTTTAAAAGATATTCCTGAGAATTCTTCCATGCAATTTGAATGGATTGCACCTTTCCAGATTTTTTATGAGCGAAATGATTACTTGCATAAATGGGGCAATAATTCATTGAGCACTTATGTGGAATTAAAGGCCGGCGTCAGCGCTTCATCAGTGAATAAACTATTGTATGGTTTCCTTCAGCAAAAAGACCCCACTTCCATTGCCCGGCCATTTTTATTTAGTATGAATGATTGGCATTTGTATGACCAATTTGATAATGGCGTGCAAACCGGCGGTGGTGGGATCACTTATATACATTTATTTTCGGCCATTGCATGGATCATTTTACTTATCGCCTGTATCAACTTCATGAACATGGCAACGGCAAGAAGCACCAGGCGTGCAAAAGAAGTTGGTGTAAAGAAAGTGCTGGGGGCCGCCCGAAAAAATCTCGCTGCACAATTTATTGGAGAGGCGCTGCTGTTATCATTACTCGCAGCGATACTGGCTATAATTATAATTGGAATGACCTTACCGGCATTTAATGCGCTGGTTGTAAAACACCTTTCTTTAGCTCTGGATAAGCCACTTCATATGTTGGCATTGCTTGTTATCATGCTTGTTTGCGGACTGGTGGCGGGCAGTTATCCATCCTTGTATTTATCATCTTTTCGACCTGTGTTTGTATTAAAAGGTATGAAATTAAAAGATAGCAGTGCTGCATTTGTGCGCAAAGCATTAGTGGTGCTGCAATTCGCTATTTCTATTGTTTTCATTATAAGTGTTATCATTATTTATCAACAGATACTGCATGTAAAAAACAGGGATCTTGGGTTTAATAAGAACAACCTGTTGCAAATAGATATGGTGGGCGACATGGCAAAGAATTACGATGTCATTAACCAGGACCTTTTGCAAACCGGTGCAGTAGAAAGCACTGCACTTTCAGATCATGCAACATTATATGGCGGCAATAACACAGGCGGCTTAACATGGGATGGGAGAGCTACAACTGCACAAATATTGATCTCGCAACGATATGTAACGCCCGGTTTTTTCAATACGTCCGGTATCAAATTACTGGAAGGAAGAGACATAAGATCTACAGACAGCGCCTTCAATAATAAAACCATTTATATAGTAATTACGGAAACATTAGCAAAACTGATGGGTAAAGGCAGTGCGCTCGGAAAATCATTACACTTTGAAGGTGATACCAGCGGTTTGCATGCCGAAGTAGTAGGGGTTGTAAATGATTATGTATATGGAGATATGTATGGAAAGCCTGACCCCGTAATGTTTTTTTACGGTAAACCCGAGAACACTACAGAGATGTATGTGCATTTAAGAAAGCAAGCCAATGCAGAAACAGCATTAACACAAATACAAAATGTATTGAAAAAGGATAATCCTGCGTATCCTTTCACTTACCAGTTTGTAGATGACCAGTTCAATAATATGTTCTTTGTAGAGACGCTTATTGGCAGCCTTGCAAAAATATTTGCTTCACTTGCCATCTTTATTTCTTGTTTGGGTTTGTTTGGATTGTCTGCTTACACAGCAGAACGAAGAACAAAAGAAATCGGCATAAGAAAGGTGTTAGGTGCAAGTGTTGCGAAGATCACATCATTATTGTCGAAAGATTTTTTGAAATTGGTTATAGTAGCCTGCGTGGTTGCGTTCCCTGTTGCCTGGTGGGTGATGCACAACTGGTTGCAGAATTATCAATACAGGATTAAAATAAGCTGGTGGATATTCTTAGCGGCAGGTATGTCGGCAATATTGATTGCTTTAATTACAATCAGTTCTCAATCCATCAAAGCAGCAATAGCAAACCCGGTGAAGAGTTTGAGAACGGAGTGATAAAGTGACTGATGAATTGTCAATTGTGAATGAAAACTTATAACATCCTAGTAGAATTTACCGTTTACAAACTTTTTGAGAGATGAGGGATTTGGGGCCGAAAAAATGGGCAAATTAAGATCCGTTAATTTTCCCGTTTCTTTTTGGTAAATGGTTTTAAGACATTATTTTTTGCAATTGGAAATTGAGGTACAAGGTCCCAGAACTGACAATTAAAGACCAGTGCAGCCTTATTTATGTGAACCGGGTTATATTTCTTTGTAGATCTTGGGCTTTCTGCAGCCCCGACAAAAGCGTTCGACTTAAAACCAAGTTTTTCTGACAAGTCTTCTTGGCTCATTTTGAGTGCTACTCGCCTGTCACGAACCTGATTAATAATATATTGATCCACTTCTGTCCGCATTAATCACCCATTGGAAAGTGTAAAGGTCTTAAGGGGCGAAAAGGCAATCAATCACCCATGGGTGAGTATTTTCAAATAGATTTAATACTTTCGTTAGTAGCAGGGAAAGTGGCAAGATGATTACAAAGGCTTTTTGGGAAGAAAATCCTGTGGGGAGCATTTGAGGATTTTTGCAAGGTCATTAAGATGTCTAATATTATAGTGTGATGAGTAGTTAGAGCTTTCAACTTTTCCAATAAAGCCAACAGAGATATCCAGTTCATAAGCCAGATCAGCTTGTGAAAGTTTCAGGGCAAGTCTTCTTTCCTTTACTTGGCTGACAACATATTGGTCAATTTTACTTTTCACCGCTCGGCTGATTGTTGGGTAAAATTGGAGATATGCCATGCAGCACACAATCACCTATAGGAGAGTATTTAAAACAGCTTCATCGATTTGATAAGACAGAACGAACATACTTACGACGAAAATGCTCTTCTCTTTCAGCAAGGAAATGAGAAGGCTCTGGAATTCTTTTACACTGAATTTCATCCCGCCATGACCCTTTTTGCCTTAAAATGGGTCAAAAACCGCCTGATAGCCCAGGAAATCGCCTCAGAAGCCTTTGTAAAGATTTGGAGAATGCATTGGAAGCTGGACAGCTATGCCGGGATCAGGACCTACCTCTATAAAACCGTCCGGCGCGACTGTCAGTTGGCCGTGAAAAGAGAAGAAAGAAGGGAAGAAATTCACCTGCTTTCCAGCCAACCTAATGCTCAAAATGATACTCCATTTGACCACTTGGTTCGCAGTGAGACATACCGCCTGATTCACTCAGCCCTGAAGGAACTTCCTGCCGCCAGCCGGAAAGTCATTACTATGCATTTTTTTGAGGGAAAAACGAGCGAAGAAATCGCCAAGGAATTACATCTCTCTTCCAGTACGATAAGGAATCAAAAAATGGGTGCTCTCATTGCTTTGCGCAAAATTTATAAACCCAATGTTATTTTATTTTGCCTTATTATGAAAATTTTGTTGTCAATTTTATAGACGTTTTTCCCCAGGGCCTCCTTCTTATTCTTAGCTTATCCTAACTTAATACTATGAATGAAAATCCTTACAGCGACATGGATAAGGAAGCGTATCGCGTTGCATACCTTATTGCAGGTTATGTCAGGAATACATTAACTCAAAACGAACACCTGGAACTTGATGATTGGGTTAATGCAAACGACCATAATATGCAGTTATTTGAAGACCTGACCGATGAGCGGAACATTGAGGCGAATCTTGCAATGATGGATAAGGTTCAGTCGCAAAACTCATTCAAACAACTGCAGGAATCGGACGCTTTGAAAAAGCCATCAAGGAAAATTGGTTTAAGAAAAGTGTGGATTGCGGCCGCATGTGTTGTTATAATAAGTGGCGTCTTTTTAATCTATCACTATTCTGGTAAGGGGCCCACTCGAAATAATGAGCTATCAATAACTGATTCAGCTACTTTGAAGCCTGGAGGAAACCGGGCTACGCTGACCCTTTCCAATGGCTCTGTAATTGATTTGACAACAGCAAAAAATGGAATGATACAAAATGGTGAAGGCTCTCATGTGTCCAAACTGGCTGATGGAGAATTGGTGTATGAAAAAGCAGATTCTTCAAAAGAATCTGTTGCCATGCATACACTCTCCACACCAGTTGGAGGAAAATACCAGGTAACCTTACCTGATGGCACTAAGGTTTGGTTGAATGCTGCAACAATCATAAAATATCCAAGCCAATTTACCGGCAATGAACGTAGAGTACAATTGAATGGTGAAGCATATTTCGAGGTCACGAGAAATGAAAAGCAGCCATTCAAAGTAGTTCTTGAAGACAGCTCAACTGTAAATGTATTAGGCACGCACTTTAATGTAATGTCCTATAGCAATGAAGATGCAAAAGAGGTCACCCTGATTGAAGGAAGTGTATCGGTGAAAACCAATGACAATTCAGGAATACTAGAGCCGGGAATGCAAGCACGAATAAATCATCAAAACATCACAACCG
>DASXOT010000609.1:0-4023 GCA_036494065.1 Chitinophagaceae bacterium | reverse complement strand
TAATGTTTCTGCTGCTTTGTTTGATCTGAACGACAAGACAAACACATGGAATGCAGGGGGGAAAATATCAGCTAGCAGTCTCACGAATTCTTCGCCACAAGGCAGTACGGTAACCGGTTATAGCCACAGTGCCTATTTTGGAAAAACCAGCGGCAATTTTAATTTCAATTTGCGCCAGGATCTTACGAATAATAAATACAACAGTAATGATCTGGGCTATTTTACTTTTAATAATTTCCTTGATCACACTTTATGGCTGCAATACCACTGGCTCAAACAGACCAGCTGGTACAATAATTTTTATGCGAATTTTAATGCGTACTATTCACGGCAATTGGTACCGGCTGCCTATAAAACTTCGTATTTTAATGTCAATGCCAATAGCCAATTAAAAAATCTTTGGTTCGTGGGCATGGTGGTGGGACACGATTTCAAATACAACGATTTTTATGAGCCGAGAGTAGAAGGTCGCGTGTTTAAAGGATGGTCGGATTGGTTCATCGATGGATCTTTCCAGACAAAACAATCCAAAAAATATACGGTTAATACGGACCTCCTGTTTGTAAAAAGAAGTCTTTTTAACAGTACCCGTTACCTGCTGACCTTTACCCAAGGCTACCGATTCAGCAACAAGTTTTCCATTAATCATAGCCTGTCAATGGAACCGCAAACGAACAATGCCGGCTACGCAACTATTGATGCGACTACGAATGACATAATTTTCGGAAGGCGTAATCGAAATACCATCGAGAACATAGTCATATTCAAATATAATTTTAATTCAAAGATGGGATTGCAGGCGCGTGTGCGCCATTACTGGAGTAAAGTCGACTACAAAGATTTTTTTACATTATTAGAGAATGGCGGCTTGCAAAAGAATACAACATTCAACCAGAATGTAAATGAAGCCGTCAACTATTTTAATATAGACATGACCTATACATGGGAATTCGCACCCGGAAGTTTTATAAATATTGTTTGGAAAAATGCCGTTTATACCGACACGGATCTTGTTGATGAAGACTATCTGAAAAACTTCACTCATACCATCCGTGCCGATCAAAACAATAACCTTTCATTTAAGATCATCTATTATCTGGACTGGGAGAGGTTTGCAAAGAAGAAGTAATGAGTCAGTAATCGTTTGTAGACAACTCCTGACGCAAGAATCAAAAATTATCAATAGCTCCCCCTTGGGGTAAGGTTTTAAGATTGATACCCGGCAATTCGCCAATCGGGAACTATCGTGTTTCCCCTGCTAATACCAGCGCCTTGGCTTTTTCGTAATCGATTTTTGGATGATAAGTTTTTTCAAACAACGTAGTAGTCCAAAAATTTTTCGTTCGGAGAATGGAGGGACTGTTAAAAATAACATCAGGTAACAAATGGTACCATCGATAACCTGACGTTTTAAAATATTCGCTGCACACTTGCAGCATTCCCAATTCTTCTGCTGCGGCACGGATGGCATCCCGTTGACATCTTGATTTTACGAATGGCTTCAGAATTCTTTTTTGAAACCCATGGAGATACAGGTTGTCTTTTATAAGCTTGTAGTTTTGATAGCGCGATCGTGCATCGAGCTGTGCAAACAGCGGCATACCGACAATAGGACTCAAAACGATCAGTTTAATAAAAATGGGAACGCCTGAAATCCAGCTTTCAACGGCAGAAAGAGAAAGCACGAGGAGAAAAAGCAAAATTTCAGAGATAGTAATGATGTGCAATAAGTACCCTGCCTTGAGATAAGAAATGATCCTTTTGCCATTCATTGCTATACGATTATGGAGGCATAAGATATAAATAAAACAAGTGAGCAGGAGTAATATTTATTTTTATAAAGAGTTTTTCAATTCACCACTGATCCTTATCTTTGCAACCCCAAAAAGTTCTTTTAGGTCCCTTTAACAGGGAGAGGAATTTGGGAGACCCAGTATTCGCTCTAAGCGAAGAGAGGTCGTTAGAACCAATAAATCGTAGAATATGGCAAAAGAAGTCACTGGCTTTGTAAAGCTACAGTGTAAAGGAGGTCAGGCCAACCCCGCGCCTCCGATCGGTCCTGCATTGGGTTCCAAGGGTATTAATATTATGGAATTCTGCAAACAATTCAACGCCCGCACGCAGGATAAAATTGGCAAAATACTCCCGGTAATTATTACTGTTTATTCTGATAAGAGCTTTGACTTTATTATCAAAACACCTCCTGCCGCTATTCAATTGATGGAAGCTGCAAAAGTTCAAAAAGGCTCAAAGGAAAGTAATCGCACCAAAGTGGGTAAAGTGAATTGGTCACAGGTAGAAGCCATTGCAAAGGATAAAATGCCTGATCTGAATTGTTTTACCATTGAGAGCGCTATGAAAATGGTTGCAGGTACTGCCCGCAGCATGGGCTTGACCGTTGAAGGAAAAGCTCCGTGGGATAATTAACCTTAACAAGTTCAAAAAATTGATATGGCATTTATCGCTAAAAAAAGAAAAACGGCTGAAGGCAAGCTGGAAAAAAATAAAGCGTATTCATTGAAGGAGGCCTCCTCATTAGTGAAACAGGTGAATACTACGAAATTCGATGCGTCGGTTGATCTCCACATTCGTCTTGGAGTTGATCCCAAGAAGGCTGACCAGGCCATTCGTGGTACGGTTACGCTTCCGCATGGAACAGGTAAAACAAAGAAAGTTCTCGTGCTTTGCACACCTGATAAAGAAGCTGATGCAAAAGCGGCAGGTGCCGATTTTGTGGGCCTCGATGAATTTATTCAGAAAATAGAAGGCGGCTGGGTTGATGTTGATGTGGTAATTGCCACACCTTCAGTAATGCCGAAGATTGGTAAGTTGGGTAAGATCCTCGGGCCCCGCAACCTGATGCCAAATCCAAAGACAGGTACGGTGAGTAATGATGTAGCCGCCGCCGTTAATGAAGTAAAGGGCGGAAAAATTGCTTTCAAAGTTGACAAAGCAGGAATTATCCATGCATCAATTGGCCGTGTTAGTTTCGCACCGGAAAAGATTGCGGAAAATAGCCAGGAGTTGTTAAATGCAATTATTAAGGCAAAGCCTTCTTCTTCCAAAGGAATCTATTTAAGGGGCATTAGCATGGCAAGCAGTATGAGTCCTGGTATTTCTATTGATACAAGAGCATTCGTTCATTAATATCCATTGGCCATTTGGCCTGCGAATAAATAAAGAGTCATGACAAAAGATCAAAAAAATGAAGTGATTGAAGTACTGAAAGGAAAATTTTCTCAGTACTCTAACTTCTATGTTACGGACACGGAGTCGCTTACTGTTGCGCAGGTGGTCAAATTGCGCCGTGCGTGTTTTGACAAGAGAGTGGAAATGAAAGTGGCAAAGAATACTCTTATCAGAAAAGCATTGGAATCAATAGATGCGGAACGCTATACTGGTGTATATGATGCACTGCATAATGTAACGGCTTTGATGTTTTCTGAAAACCCGAAAGATCCGGCTCTCATTATCAGCTCTTTTCGCAAAGAGATCAATAAAGAGAAGCCTATGTTGAAAGCTGCCTTCATTGATGGTGATGTTTTTTCGGGTGACAACCAACTGAAGGTGCTCACCAATTTAAAGAGCAAACAGGATCTTATTGGTGAGATCATCGGCCTATTGCAATCACCAGCTAAGACAGTAATTTCGGCGCTGAACGCAGGCGGAAAATTAGCTAGTTTGGTAAAAGCTTTGGAAGAAAGAGCACAAGCTTAGCGCATAGTTCGAAACAAAACGAAAAACTTGCAAATAAACCTACGTTTTCGGGTATAAGTGAAAACAAATCATAAATCCTCCGCCGGAGTTAAAAACGATGAAGGCGGTTATTAAAATGTAAAAAATGGCAGATCTAAAATCATTCGCTGAACAATTAGTGAACTTGTCAGTAAAAGAAGTAAATGAGCTTGCAAAAATTCTAAAAGAAGAGTATGGCATTGAGCCTGCTGCTGCAGCTGTGGCAGTTGCTGGTCCTGCTGCAGGTGCTGGTGCTGGTGCTCCTGCCGTAGAAGAAAAGACGGCTTT
>DASXOT010000608.1:0-6196 GCA_036494065.1 Chitinophagaceae bacterium | reverse complement strand
ATCGGGCTTTGCACATTTCTACGAACATATGATGTTCCAGGGAAGTGATCATGTAAAAGATGAAGAACATTTTAAAATTGTTACCGCCGCCGGTGGCACATTAAACGGAAGTACTAACCGCGATCGTACGAATTATTTTGAAACGGTTCCCAGCAACCAATTGGAAAAAATGCTTTGGCTGGAAGCCGATCGCATGGGTTTCTTACTTGATGCCGTTACTCAAAAGAAATTTGAAGTACAAAGATCTACCGTAAAAAATGAGCGTGGGCAGAATTATGACAACCGTCCCTACGGCTTGGTCTTTGAACAGGCTTCCAAAAATCTTTATCCTTATGGTCATCCTTATTCCTGGTTAACGATCGGTTACGTTGAAGAATTAAATCGTGCTAACCTGGATGACCTGAAGAACTTTTTTCTGCGTTGGTATGGACCTAATAATGCGACGCTGACGGTAGGCGGAGATGTAAAAACGGCTGACGTGGTAAAATTGGTTGAGAAATATTTTGGTCCAATACCCCGTGGTCCCGAGGTAGATCCTGTAAAAGTGCCGGCAGCTGTTATCGATAACGATCGCTATGTTTCTTATACAGATAATTATGCGAGGCTTCCTTTACTCGCGATTGTTTATCCAACCGTTCCCAATTATGATAAAGATATGGCCTCTCTTCAATGCCTTGCAGATGTTTTGGGCCGTGGAAAAAATTCAGTGTTTTATCAGCAACTCGTAAAAAAGCAAATGGCGCTGCAAGCTAATGCCAGTAGCCAGCTATCCGAACTGGCAGGAGAATTTTATTTCCAAATGATCCCGATGCCCGGTAAATCACTTGCCCAGATGGACACTCTTTTCAAAGCGTCTTTAGATTCATTTGAGAAAAGAGGTGTTACGGACGATGACATTGCCAAATTCAAGGGAAGTGTGGAAGCACAGCAGATAAATGGATTACAAAGCGTAGCGGGCAAGGTTTCCCAATTGGCGGCGTTCCAAACCTTTACGGGTAATCCAAATAAAATCGCCGATCTATTGAAGATGTATAGTTCGCTTACAAAGGAAGACGTGATGAATGCCTATAATAAATATATCAAGAACAGTCATGCCGTGTATGTAAGCGTGCTTACAAAAAATATGGATTCAACAATGGTGGCCGCGAAGGATAACTATACAGTCGATTCGTCACACTATATGAGGCCTAACTATGGCTATGCTGGTCTAAAATATGTAAAAGCAAAGGACAACTTTGATAGAAATAAGCATCCAAATAATGGTCCCAATCCGGTGGTGAAAGTTCCCGCTTTCTGGAGAAAAGACCTTGATGGCGGAATAAAAGTTATTGGTACTGAAAGCACGGAGCTGCCTACAGTTACTCTTTCCATTACCATTCCTGGTGGTCACCTTTTGCAGGCAAACGACACGTCAAAAGTGGGTCTCGCCAATTTCTTTGCGGATATGATGAATGAAGACACCAAAAATTATACAGCTGAACAAATGACAGTAGCCCTGCAAAAACTGGGAAGTTCTATTAACGTGAACAGTTCAACCGATGAGATTACATTTAATGTTCAATGTTTGAAAAAAAACCTGGACAATACACTGGCGCTGCTGGAGGAAAGGATGGTCAATCCAAAGTTTACGGATGACGCATTTAAGAGAGATCAAAAGCAAATCCTAGAAAGCTTTAAAGTCATGAAGGCACAACCGGCAACCGTTGCCAGTGAAGTCATTGCTAAAATAAATTACGGGCCCAATAATATTTTGGGTATGAGCGAGGATGGAACTGAAAGTACAGTCAAAAACATTAGCCTGAAAGATATCCAAAATTACTATGATAATGATATCACGACTGAAGGAATGAAGGTCGTGATCGTTGGAGATGTCAAGGAAGCGGAAATACTCCCTAAGCTCGCTTTCCTGAATAAATTACCAAACAAGAAAGTTGAGCTGCCAAAAGTAGCCGCCACTCCTTTACCAACTGACCAGGTAAAGATTTACGTGGTTGATATTCCTAAAGCTGCCCAGACAGAGTTCAGGGTCGGTTACAATACCGGTTTGAAATATGATGCTACAGGTGAATTTTATAAGGCAGGACTTATGAATTATGTACTGGGCGGTACATTCAACAGCCGGCTAAACCTCGACCTTCGTGAAGATAAAGGTTGGACTTATGGAGCACGTTCTTCGTTTAGTGGCGATGAACACGAAGGAGATTTCGAATTCAGTTCAGGAATTCGTGCTGATGCGACCGATAGCGCTCTAAAGGAGACTATCGAAATATTAAAAAATTATTCTGCTAATGGGATTTCTGACAGCGAGCTGGTATTCATGAAAGACGCCGTTGGTCAGCGGGATGCGTTGAGATATGAGACGGGCTTTCAAAAGGCAGGTTTTATCAGGAATATTCTCGAGTACAATCTCCCGGCAAATTATACAGCAATACAACAAGACATTCTTAAAAAACTAACCAGGAATGATGTGAACGCATTAGCAAAGAAATACATTGACACGGGTAAATTAAATATGCTCTTGGTTGGAGATAAAGCCAAAATTCTCCCGGGGTTACAAAAATTGGGATATCCCATTGTAGAATTGGATGTGGAGGGCAAACCTGTTGAAAAGAAAGCATTTTAATCTTATCACAAACTCAAAATAAGAACGTCCCGGAGACCGGGACGTTTTCTTATTCTCCCGCAAAAAGCAGTCATCTCAGCGGGCTAAAACCAACTATTACAACATGAATACTCACCCGAGAGGCGGGCATTGGGTACGTTACTCACATAGCAAAATACTTTCAGTAGTAGACAATCGATTGTTTTTAAATGCTGCGTGAAATAAAATTTAAATTAGAAGCAAAAAAAGCGGCCATGGCCGCTTTAAATTATTGAAGTTTATGCTGTCTATTTTGCCGCCACTGGTTTCAGTTTACCCATCCAAACGGGCTTACCCTGTATTCTTCTCACCAGGAACATAATGCCCACAAATATGAAGAAGAATGGGCCCAGGAACCCAAGTATAGCGATCCATTTAGTACCATAGAATTGTCGCATCGGCCTTCTCAAACGCTGAGAGATAACATACATGCCGGGTACGATCAACAATGTCATGAAGAATGCAAAGGCAAGACCATAGATAATTGTCCAGGAAAGCGGGCCCCAGAAAACAACGCTATCGCCGCCGAAGAATATTTTCGGTTCAAAATGCTCAAACAAGGAGACCCAATTGATATTAAACCCTACCGCCAATGGAAGCAGACCAAGGATGGTAGCCAGTGCAGTCAGCATCACAGGAATGATACGAATCTTGCCTGCCTGGATTGCCGCCTCTTTCATTTTTATGCCTCGCTGGCGAAGTTCATCCGTGAAATCGATCAAAAGAATGGCGTTCTTCACCACAATACCGGCGAGACCGATGATCCCCACCATTACCATGATCAGTGGCATAGCCTTGCCAGTAATCGCAAATCCCAGGAATACGCCAATGATGCTAAAGAAGATTTCTGTCAGTACAATGAATGGTTTACTCAGCGAATCGAATTGCAGAACCAATACTCCAAAGATCATTGCCAATGCAATAATTAATGCGGTGCCAAGAAACCCCAATGACTCTGCCTGATCTTCCTGTTGGCCAGTCTGTCGAATAGTAATATCATCGGGTTTATCTCTAAACTGAGCGATTGCCCTTGAAATATCAAGATTCACTTTATTTGGGTCGACATTTACAGAGGTAAGATTCGAATAAATGGTGATCAACCGCTTCAGGTTTTTCCTTTTCACAACGCCCAAAGTATTATTGAAATCAATATTCACGACAGAGCTGATCGGTATTTGCCTATTGGCGCCTGTATTCATATCCTTGAACGATATCTTCATATTTTCGAGAGCTGTTAAATCATTTCTAAGTTCCTCGGAATACCGTATCTGGATTTTGTATTCGTCTTCCCCTATCTTCAATTTACTAGCCTCCCTGCCAAACAAGGCTGTCCTCAGCTCCGAACCAATTTGGGCCGTACTTAACCCTTCTCTTTGCGCCCTTTCACGGTCGATAGTTACTGTCAATTCAGGTTTTGTAACGTCCACATCAAATCTTAATTTTTCAACGCCAGGTACATTCACACTATCGAGAAATCTTTTTAATGTGGTAGCTGTTTTGATAATCTCTCCAAATTCATCTCCCACCACTTCAATATTTACGGGGGGACCGGAAGCAGGCCCATTTTGCTGTTGGGCTATGCTGACTTCAGCACCCGGAATTTCCTTGATCTCTCTGCGGAGCTGATCGAGATAAGGAGCAGTGCTGATGCCGTGTCGCTTCTCATACTCGACAAAGGATATTTGTATTCGTCCCAGGTTGGGTTGAACCCCTCTTTCCCCTGAATAAGGATCGGTAGCACCCTCTGCTACGTTGGAGATGATTGATTCAACTATTGGATTGTTTTGACCAACAACATTATATACTTTCTTTTCCAACACTTTGGTAATACTGTCGGTAGTTTCAGTTTTTGTTCCTACGGGCATTTTGAGATAGACATAGATAATGGAAGGATCGCCAGACGGGAAGAAATCAGTTTTATTTCTACCCGATGTAACCGATGCATACAAAAGGCCGCCCGCAATTATAAACAATCCGAACACCGAGGCTAAAAGCCAGCCCGGTCGGCTTCCTGCAAGCGCCCATCGCAATGCTCTCTCGTATCGATTCATTATGCGCGGGAGAGCCCTTCGCTGAAAGCTGTGAACAATATCTCTCAATATGAAACGATTAAATAAAATCAGGACAAACATCAATAGAATAAAATTGGCAAAGCCGTGCTGTCCCGCTCCATGAAGCAACAAACCAAATATCAAAACTGCCCAGAGATACTTTTTTCTGAAAATTGCCGCCTTAGGTTCCTTGTCAGGCCAGTGTTCAGGCTTCATGAATGAAACGGCAAATACCGGGTTGATAAGGAACGCCACGATTAATGAAGCAGTAAGGGTAAGGATTAAAACGGTGGGTAGATAAATCATGAATTTCCCAATTATCCCCGGCCAAAATAAAAGGGGGAAAAACGGTGCAAGTGTGGTGACCGTTCCGGACAGCACCGGCACAAAAACTTCACCTGCTGCACGCTTTGCAGCCTGTTCTACGTGCATTTGTCCATTTCCGAAAATACGGTGCGTGTTTTCGATAACAACAATTGCATCGTCAACAATAATTCCCAATCCAAACAGAAGAGCAAAGAGTACAATGAAATTCAAGGTAACATGTGTGCCGACAATATAATCGGCCGCCGGCAAAAACATAAACGCGACGAACACGCTCAACGGCACGCTCAATGCTACGAAGAATGCATTGCTTACTCCCATAAAAAACATCAACACGATCAATACGAGTATAAAGCCAATGATAATTGTATTGATAAGATCATTAAATGAAGTTCTTGTTTGTACACTCTGGTCGCCAGTAACATCAATTCTGAGCGCCTGCGGCAACTCGTGCTTCGTCTGCATATCTTTTATGATACCATTGATCTGATCTGCCGTATTGATAAGATTTTCGCCGGCGCGTTTTATAATTTGCAGGGTAACTACATTTTTACCACCAAGTCTTGAATAGCTTTCCTTTTCCTTTGCTGTATCAATTATCTGGGCGATATCTCTCAGGTAAACAGCGTTTCCATAAATGCTTTTCACCATAAGGTCCTTCATATCGTACGCGCTTTTGAACTGACCACGCACCTGGATGGTGGGTTGCATCTCACCAATCTTTATATTGCCCGCGCTGACATCGCGATTTTCATTGGCGATTGAGTTGGCAATATCATTAAACGCAACACCCGCCGCATCCATCCTGAGCTTGTCGACATTGATCTGAATCTCTCTTTCAGGAGCACCCACTATATCCGCCTTACTTACTTCTGGCAGCGATTCGAACCGATCCTGCAATTTCTTCGCGTACTCTTTTAGTTTCATTCCGTCGTAATCGCCACTCACATTTACGTACATGATTGGAAGATCTGAGAAGGAAACTTCGATTACATCGGGCTGGGTAGTAAGATCATTAGGCAAGTCGGTCTTTGCCTTGTCAACAGCATCTTTTACTTTCTGCTTCGCGTCATCTACTTTGACATCTGTTTCGAATTCGACCAAAATGCTGCTATAATCTTGTATCGATGTACTTTTTATATTGCGGATCTTGGCACCGGTGATTCCTTTGATCTGTTTT
>DASXOT010000607.1:0-3710 GCA_036494065.1 Chitinophagaceae bacterium | reverse complement strand
CCTGAATGATGATCGTGAGCGTTACGAGTAAGGCAAATAAAATCTTTTTCATAACCTTGTTTTTATTGTGCCGATTTTTTCTCATACTTTAAAAATTTGGTAGCCCAGGGGATAAAATATTTGAAATTGGGCGCATCGGTGTGTCCGCCATCATGTTGCCGCCACGCTAGTTCACCATCCAGTAAGCCTGCATTGACTGCTGGCATTTTTTCCTTCATATAATCATCGGAAACGCCGAGATCTTTTGCTCCTAGTAGTTTAAATACAGTTCCGGCAGCTACTGTTGCCATATAACTTCCTTCGTGATCGAGCCATTTTGCATCACCTTTTTCCGGTATGCCGTAGCTAATGAACGTGAGGCGCGGAGCACACATCGCGATCAATTCATGAGAATCAACCGGTAGATCACAACCTGTTTTGCTGCCAAAGCTTGCTTCTGATGCACCATATTTCATGTAGTTACCTGCCATCCAGTAATATTCGCCGCCGGTAAGGCTTTCCACAGCTTCGCCAAATACGCGACGGTGAAGTGTAGCACCGCCCTTTCCGGAAGATCCAATCAACCCCACTGCAAAACGCGGTTCAAACGCCAATGTTACCAGTGCTGCTTTACCATAACGCGAAACTCCTTCGATGCCCACTCTTTTTGCATCAACTGAATTGTCCGTTTCCAAATAATCCAATGCTCTAGCTGCGCCCCATGCCCATGCTCGTAGAGCGCCCCAATCATCTGGTTTACGCGGTTGCCCTTTATTCACCAATCCAATTATACCTCTTGTGAGGCCTGCACCATTATCCGCCTGTATGCTATTGGGATCAATCGTTGCATAACCCCATCCTGCTGCCAGCAATTGTTCTGTTGGCGAGGGATCACCCGTTGGCGGTGGCCCAAAAGGAAATGTATTGGATCGTTGTAATGGGTTGTATGCGGGGTATTGATCAAAAACTGTTTTTAATTCCGGATGATCTTTTTCGAGCAATTCTTTTAGCGCATCGTTGATCTTTTCCATATTCTCTGGTGACGGTTGTGCAGGAGAGGGAAAAGAAGGGCGGCCAAACATTATCAAAACCGGTACGGGGCCCTTTACATTTGTCGGGACTACTAATATCATGTTGATATCAACATTGATCAATGGATATTCGCTATTGTCAACATGACCGGTCAATTGCTTTGCAATAACGGGAGTAAAACCAACAAATTCCCGATCCGTGATCTTAACAGTCCAGTTTACTTTGGGAATATTTTTTGGCAAGCGTCCATATACTTCTCTTTCCATGTCTTCAACAATTTCCGGACGACGTTGTTTCCACCACATTTCGGGGGTACTTACTTTTTTACCGTCTTTAGTGGTGAGGAGATCTGGCAATTGCGGACATGGGTTGGCTAAGGATTCATCATAATTCGCATGATTAGGGGCGGATTCATTACCATTCGGACCGGGGCGTAACGTTTTTATGCCTAATTGCTGCATCATATTGTCATGGTCCTGCTGAGAAGTGAATGTTATCAATCGCGGGTACTTGCTGCTGTCGATTATTGGCGATTGCGCAGAAGCCGCATAAGTAAAAGTTATAGCTGCCAGGAAAAGAATATTTTTCATTTTGATTTTTGAATTTTTTTATTCATCTGTTCTAAACGGCGAAGCTGGTAAACCTTCTTTGTTGTATAAGTTAGGATTTACGGGATCATCAGCCCAGGCATATCTTACGTACATGGGATTTGAAATATCATCGTTCCAAACAATTATTTTATCCCCATCGATCTTTGCCCTGGCCCATGCAAATTTTTTATCAGCGCCTGCAATGGCAAATTCGCTCAACTCTTCGCTATCATCTGTAATTAGCCCACTTCCGATATTTGTAAAGGAGATCGTAATCTTATTTCCATCGATAGAGGAGGATTTGTAAATAGGGCCTGAATAAACGATATCTTTTTCACCATAAGCAATTTTTTCTGCAGTCAATGCGAGGCGGTCACCGACATCTTTTTTTCTGTCCGGATGAATATCATTCCATTCTCCCAAATCAATGGTTACCACCATTCCCGTATTGGGAACAGACAATGATTTTAGTTGTGTTTCTCTCAATTCGGCCCATTGACTTTCCGAAGGAAGATAGTTGTAGTCCATAAAACCGGGGAGCTGTACATATAAAAAAGGCAGATATCCTTGTTTCCATTTGCTGCGCCAGTCGTCAATCATGGCTGGCTGAAGCTTTGCGTATTCTTTTGTCCGATTTGTATTGGCTTCGCCCTGGTACCAAAGGAATCCTTTGATTGTGTAGTTGATCAGCGGAGCGATCATTGCATTGTACAAGGCCGTTGGTTGATTTTGTGCGGATAAACCGCCTGCAAATCCTCGTCGTGGAATAAATACTTCACCCACTTTGTATTGCCAATAACCTTTCAGATCAATCGTATCTGTGCCTGCAAATAAGCAATAGGGTTTATCAGGCACAAAACCACCTTTGCCGGTATCGTTGATAACACGAATGACAAAAATATTTTTTCCGGGTTTCAATAGACCTATGGGTACATTGTATCTTCTTTGCGGATATTGATAAGTAGTATTTCCTGCCAATTTCCCATTAATGTATAAATAATCTGCGTCAACAATTCTTCCCAGGAAAACTCTTGCAGGAAGATTTGTCATGGAGGCAGGAACATCAATTTCTTTTCGATACCAGACTACGCCATTGAGATCCTTTATTCCCTGGTCTTCCCAATAACCAGGGATATTTATCCTGCGCCATTCTTTGGGAATATAAGTTGTATCGTACCATTTTTCAACAAGCCCTTTATCATATTGCTGTTTTGCCGGCGTAAAATTTCTTCTCGTGAGGCTGTTAATGTAAGAAGTGTCCTTATTTTTATCGATTGTACTAATGATCTCTGGAAACTCTTTCAAACCTTCCTCACTTGTCCATGCCTCAATAGGCGTACCGCCGACACTAGCGTTGATGAGACCGATAGGGATGTGATATTTCTCATAGATCTTTTTCGCAAAAAAATAAGCGACTGCAGAAAATTGTTTTACATCTTCGGGATTCGCGGATTTCCAATAACCGGTTGGCAGATCATCGTGCGGCCTTTGCAGGTCAGTCATGGTCGGTATCCAGAAATGCCGGATCTCCGGATAATTTGCGTTGGCAATTTCATTAGCATAGCGGACACTGTGCAATTCCATTTGATGTACCATGTTCGACTGACCTGAGCATATCCATACATCACCGATCAAAATATCATTGATGACGAGATGATTGCTGGCGTCAATGTTCATGGTGTAAGGGCCGCCGGCTTTCATGGGTGGCAACTGTAATGACCACTTGCCATCGGCATTTGTTGTGGCCTTATAAATTTTTCCGTTGAATTTGATTTTTATCTTTTCACCCTTCGACGCCCATCCCCAAATATTTATTTTATTATCTCTTTGCAATATCACGCTGTCGCGTATCAAACGCGGTAGTCTTACCTGGGCATTTGCCGATCGCGGGCTGAATAAAAAAAGAAAAGCAATAAAGACCAGTCTTATTTTGAATGGAGTAATCATTTTGATCAATTATCTTTTTTAGCAAATTGGGTCGAGCCATACCTTACTAACTGAAAACCCGTCACATTTCCTTTCTCATTCTTTTTGAAATGAAGATTTAAGAAAGATGAAGTCAGATAAAAGTCAATTTCCGAAGCAGCCCGTAAAACATCTTTGCCATTA
>DASXOT010000606.1:0-3313 GCA_036494065.1 Chitinophagaceae bacterium | reverse complement strand
AACGTCGCGTGGCAGTAGGTGATGTGGCTGATGATATATGGAACGCTCTTGATGAAGAAAGTAAGCTCGCCGATATTATCTTGTTGACCGGAGGCCTTGGCCCGACTGCAGACGACATCACAAAACCTTTGCTATGTAAATATTTCGGAGGTAAGCTCGTCGTGAACGAAGACGTGCTCGCCCATGTAAAATATTTATTTGAAAAAATCTTTCGTAGGCCTGGTCCTATGCTCGAACGAAATTTAAAACAAGCTGAAGTGCCCGATGTATGCACCGTTTTAAAGAATGAACGCGGCACGGCACCCGGAATGTGGTTTACACAGTCCAGCGCAAAAGGAGAAAAGATCTTTGTATCAATGCCCGGCGTTCCTCATGAAATGAAAGGCCTGATGAAGAAGGAAGTAATTCCACGCCTTCAGCAGCATTTCAAAATGCCTTTTATACTCCACCAGACCCTTCTTACATTTGGAATAGGCGAATCGGTCTTGGCGGAAAAGATCAAGGATTGGGAAGAAGGATTGCCATTACATTTGAAGCTTGCCTACCTGCCGCACTATGGAAATGTTCGCTTAAGATTGACGGGGACTGGCGATGACAAGGATAAACTGGAAAAAGAATTAAAGCAGCAATCTGAAGTACTTAAACAATTAATCGAAGAATGGTTGATAATTGATGAGGACATGACGATTCAACAGGTGGTGGCCAGGCTTTTGAGAGAAAGAAAACAAACTGTTGCAACCGCTGAAAGTTGTACCGGCGGCTATATTGCCCATTTGCTGACTATGGATGCAGGAGCTTCCAATAGTTTTAAAGGAACGGTGGTAGCCTATGATAATAAAGTAAAGGAAGATATTCTTCATGTATCGCATCAAACCATTGAATCGGTTGGAGCAGTTAGTGAAGAAGTAGTGCGCCAAATGGTGAAAGGTGCGCTCAATGAATTGAAGACAGATTTTGCATTGGCTACTTCTGGCATCATGGGACCGGATGGTGGCTCCGAAGAAAAGCCCGTGGGAACAGTCTGGGTTGGTGTTGGCAACCGGAAGAAAATCGAAGCGCAGGTTTTTCATTTTAGGTTTGATCGCCTGAGAAACATTGAACAAACTGCACACACGGCATTGAATGTCCTCAGAAAATTTATCATTCTGAACCCCGACTAACTGGTTTTAAAACATTAGAAAGGAAAAAATTATCTTTGGCGCGTCGGCGAATTGCTTGTTTAACATGGCGCATAACTTGCCTATTGGAATTAGAGTCAATATTAGGAGCGCTAAACGTATTAAACAGGGGATTTTGCTGGTCAAAAATAATCAACCAAATATTTAAGAAATGGCTACAGTTGACCTGGTGATGCCGAAAATGGGCGAAAGCATTATGGAGGCTACGATCTTGAAATGGCACAAACAACCCGGCGACCATGTGAAAATGGACGAGACTGTTTTGGAGATTGCAACCGACAAAGTGGATACAGAAGTTCCGAGTATTGCTGAAGGTACAGTAGAAGAAATTTTATTTAATGTGAACGAAGTGGTTCCGGTGGGCAGCGTAATTGCAAAGATCAAGACAAGTGCTGGAGAAGATAACAAAGAACAAGAAACAAGAAACGAGAGACACGAAGATGTTTATGAAGTCCATCAGGTTGAAGATAGTGGGACTCCCTTACATACTCTAACTACAAGCCATAAACCGCAGGCCTCTAACCATAATGGCCGATTTTATTCTCCACTCGTACTAAACATTGCCGCCAGCGAAGGTGTGAGTCTGTCTGAGCTTGAAAATATTTCAGGTACCGGCAATGAAGGCAGGGTCACCAAGAAAGATATTTTACAGTATGTGAGCCAGAAAAAATCGGGAGCCAGGAACCGGGAATCATCATTGGTTACGCGACAGCAATCAGCGCCAAACTTTGACTCCCCGCAACTGAGAACTCAGAACTCTGAACTGACGGTTTCCGGCGGTAATTTCGAAATCATCGAAATGGATCGCATGCGCAAGATGATTGCTGAGCACATGGTAAGAAGCAAACATACCAGTGCCCATGTAACAAGTTTTGCAGAAGCAGATGTTACCAATATCGTGATATGGCGTGATAAGGTGAAAAAGGAATTTGAAAAAAGAGAAGGAGCTAAAATCACATATACCCCATTATTCATCGAAGCGATTATTCGTTGCATAAAAAAATTTCCACTTATCAATAGCTCTGTTGAAGGCGAAAGGATTATTATTAAAAAAGATATCAACATAGGCATGGCTACCGCGTTGCCCAGTGGCAACCTGATTGTACCAATCATAAAAAATGCTGATCAACTGAATTTAGTGGGGTTGACAAAACAGGTAAACAGCCTGGCAGAAAATGCAAGAAACGGAAGGCTGAAGCCAGATGACACACAAGGTGGAACATTTACAATTACTAATGTAGGCAGTTTTGGAAGCCTTATGGGTACCCCCATCATCAACCAGCCCCAGGTTGCCATTATAGCTGTTGGCGCAATAAAAAAGAGGCCTGTTGTAATCGAAACTCCGCATGGCGATAGCATCGCTATCCGCCACATGATGTACCTGAGTTTAAGCTACGATCATCGGATTATTGACGGCAGCCTTGGCGCTACTTTCTTAACCTCAGTAGCCAACGAATTGGAAAGTTTTAACTCCAACAGGGATTTTTAAAGGCATCTGTAATTTCCCGAAGGGTATTTTCATAGTTATTTAACTGGGTTTTAAGTTTACGGATATTACTTTTGACAATCAAATACATTCTATGAAAAAATTTTTATTTATATCTGTAGCCTTCCTACTCACTTTTTCGCATTCTAATGCACAAATAAAAAATCTTTTTAAAAAAGATTCCTCCGGCAAGAGCGGGCTTGACAAACTTACCCAAAAGCTGCCTGGCAAAGGTTCAGGAAGCCTTACCAGCGATGAAGTGGCAAATGGATTAAAAGAAGCGCTGGAAGTCGGCACACAGAGAGGAACAGATAAGCTTTCCGCTATCGATGGGTTTTTCAAAAATGCAGCAATTAAAATTTTAATGCCTCCCGAAGCCGAAAAAGTAGAAAAAACGCTCCGTAGTATGGGATTAGGAAAACAAGTTGACAACGCCGTTCTTTCAATGAATCGCGCGGCGGAAGATGCGTCAAAAAGTGCGACTCAAATTTTTATAGATGCAATCAAGCAAATGAGCATACAGGATGCGTTTGGAATTCTAAAAGGCGGGGATTATGCAGCCACAAATTATTTGAAGGAAAAAACTACTGCCGCTCTGACCGAAGCCTTTCGCCCGGTGATTGAAATCTCTTTAAAAAAGGTAGATGCG
>DASXOT010000605.1:0-2702 GCA_036494065.1 Chitinophagaceae bacterium | reverse complement strand
GGAAAAATTTGACCCATATCAAGTAATGGACTGTCTAAAAGAAGGGATCATTTATCACGAAGCTGATGGCAAAATGGTTTTTTGTAATAAAGCGGCTGAAAAAATCCTGGGATTAACACAAAAAGAGATACTGGCACGAAGTTCAACAGACCCCTTCTGGAAAAGCATTCGTGAAAACGGAACAGATTTTCCTCCTGATTTTCATCCTTCTTTTTTGACTTTGACAACCGGTGTAGCCCAGGAAAATGTTGTTATGGGTATCTATAAGCCGGCTGGCCAACTAACGTGGATAAATATCAACTCTTTTCCTATTTTGTCACAAGCCGAAACATTTCCTCAAGCAGTCATTACGTCTTTTTCCGATATCACCGGATTTAAGCTGATGGCTGAGGAAAACATACATAAACTTCAATTCAATTTTGATCTTGTTCTTGAAAATACTGACGAGGCGTTTGTCATAACCGATAAAAACCTCGAAGTAATATTTTACAATAAAGCCGCCGGCGAAATGGCATGGCAGATAAATCATATCAGGCTGCAAACCCGCGTTCCGCTGCTCAGTTTAATAGCATCGGGGGAAGCCAGGAAGCAGATAGAGCCGATGCTTCCGGAAATTCTGGCCGGGCAAACAAAAGATTTTATCCGCTTATATAATATGGTGAACGACTCCCGTAAAGTATTACAGGTCACCTATCGCCCTCTTTACAAAGGCGACGTGGTGGAAGGGATCGTCGTTAACACAAAAGATATCACTGAAAAATATCTTGTGGAGCAGGAATTAATAAGTACCAACAAAGAACTAAAAATCAGGGCGGCCGAATTAAGTGTTTCCAATGAAGAACTGGAACAATTCGCTTATGTGGCCTCTCACGATCTACAAGAGCCATTGCGAACCATGACGAGTTTCCTGAAACTATTTAAAAGAAGAACCACAACCCTGGATGAAAAATCGAAGGCATATATCGAATTTGCGGAAGCTGGAGCAGAACGAATGAAAAAGCTTATTCTTGACCTTCTGGATTTCTCAAGAGTAACTACCATGTCGGAGGAACCAGGATTAGTGAATTGCAATGAATTGTTCAGGCAATGCCAGGATGATCTTGCACTTATTATTAAAGAAAAACAGGCAAAGATCATCGTTCATCAACTTCCTTCTTTAAAAGGAATGCCGAGCCGGTTAAAACAGGTATTTCAAAACTTGCTGAACAATGCTCTTAAATACAATGACAGTAATCAACCAAGCGTGGAACTCGGCTGTACGGATAAAAAATATTTTTGGGAATTTTACATGAAGGACAATGGAATCGGAATTGATCAAAAAGATCTTGCCAGGATATTTATTATATTTCAGCAGCTTCATGAAAAAGGTAAATACCAGGGAACAGGCATTGGATTAGCCATTGTGAAAAAGATCATCGAAAAACACGGTGGAAAAATCTGGGTCAATTCCATACCGGGTGAGGGAAGCACATTTTATTTCTCGCTGCCTAAATAAACCACAATGTATCGGGATGCGCCATTAAAATTACTGGTAGTTGAAGACAATCCAACTGACTTCCTGTTGCTGCATGAGTATATAGAGTTAAGCCGCATCTCCGTTGAAAGTATTCATAAAGCAAATAACCTGCACGACGCGATCGAACTATTGTCTCTCCACCCATTCAGCATTATATTCCTGGACCTTTTTCTACCGGACAGCAATGGCCTGGAAACATTTGCCCAATTAAATGCTATCAATCCAACAGTACCCATCATTATTTTATCTGGCCTTTCCGACTCTGAAATTGCTATCAACGCGATACAGGCCGGCGCCCAGGATTATATCCTCAAAGGTGAGTTTGATGACAAAATCCTCCATAAGACAATACACTACAGTATTGAAAGAAAGAAATTACAGGATAAGCTCATTGACCAACAATTAAAATACCAGCAACAAATCACCGAAATCACCATACAGGCACAGGAAAAAGAAAGGGAAGAATTGGGGAAGGAGTTACATGACAACATCAACCAACTTTTAGCCACAAGCAAAATGTGCATAGATATTGCACGAAAAAATGAGGCGATCCGCGAGGAATGTCTTTCAAGAAGCCATGAAAACCTGAGAATCGCAATCGAAGAGATAAGAGTGCTTTGCAAACAACTGGTCGCTCCTTCAATCGTAGATTTGGGTCTTGCTGAAGCTGTCAATGATTTAATCAGCGGTATGAAATTTTCAAACAAAATTGAATTTCATTTTACAGCTACCGGTATAGACAAGGAGACTACAGAAACTCACAAACAACTAATGATCTATAGAGTTATCCAGGAACAAATCAACAATATCCTGAAGTATGCAAAGGCGTCGGAAGTGACGATAGAAATAAAGCTGGTAGATAAAACATTGATGCTGAAAATTGCGGATAACGGTATTGGTTTTGATACGTCAAAGAAAATGAATGGAATTGGCCTGAGAAATATAAAAAGCCGCGTCCAGTTATACAATGGCCATCTCAATATTTGGAGTGAGCCCGGGCAGGGCTGTATGCTTAACATTTCTATTCCTGTATAATTTAATCAATTACCATGAATAAAATCACTGTTATTGTTGTTGACGATCATGCGCTGGTAAGAGATACGTGGGCATTGCTGCTGGCATCCAGCGGGAAATATGAAATTACAGGCAAAACGGGCGATGGCAATGAAGCGATAGAAATGGCCAG
>DASXOT010000604.1:0-3102 GCA_036494065.1 Chitinophagaceae bacterium | reverse complement strand
AACCGTAATCCTCCAAATCCAGCCCCAACTATGACAACTTTCATAACTACATTTTTATATCACAAATTTACATTGTTTTCAATAATTTCTGAAAATATTAAATTCTTATCTTCTTACCCACATGTACAAAATGAATAGCAGGCAATACATAACGAAACAAAATTCGATATCCCGCACTGCAAGCAGGGAAAGAACCAGGCTTATAATAGCAAAGAATAGTAATAATAACGTTAGCCATTGAACGAAAGAATTACTCCTCAGCCTGATTGGAAATCGCATATAGCCCGCAGGAATGCAGAATGATAACAGGATGAACCCACTGGCGAGCAGGTCAGCGTATTGTTCTTTGTTTGTCACCCAGGGCGTACTGCAGATAACAGCCATGCCTATCACAATAAATAATAAGAATGTGAGTGCACTCCATTTCTCGCTGTGGTCCAACGCGTATTTTCCATCTTTATCAAAAAGCAAAAAAAGATTTGCCAACGGATTAATTACCCAGGAACCAATTATGAACATGAAATAACATCCCGCAATAAACATTCCCAATATCCTCATATTGGAGTCAACACTACTGAAAGCAATCACGAGCCTGACACCAAAAAAAAGACCGAAAACAAAAAGCCATCTGAACGTTTTACCTTTGGACCGTATCCAAAAACTGTATTGCAAAAGCCATTTGTACGGAGGGATTTTTGACTTTAAGGCTTCTTTTAAACCAGCCTTTGCATTTTCGAAGTTGGGATCAATCCGCAAAGCTTCCCTAAAATGATGAGTCGCCTCTTTTCGCCGGCCACGTTCCAATAAATTCCATCCCACTGTCAGATGCGTAAATTCATTGTCCGGGTCAGTTTGAAGCGCGCTCAACATCGTCTCTTGCGCTTCATCTTTCTTTCTAAGTTTAGTCAATGCGCGCGAGCGCGCATTGAGGCAGGTAATATTTTCTGCGTCTAGTTGAAGCCCCTCGTTGGCCTTTTCCAAAGCAAGCGTACTATTTTTTTCTGATAAATGAATAAAGGCAAGCAACCCGAAATACTCTGCCACTTGTGGATTCATATTGATTGCCTGCTGCAGGTTGTGAATGGCTGCATAGTGAACATTTTGCTTGTAATATCCGAAGCCGAGCAGGTAAAAATAATAGCTGTTATCCGGTGAGATTTTTATAGCATTTAGAATGGTGCCGATGCCTTTTTCATATTCCTTGTTCTGGTAAAAACAACGTGCATAAAGTGCAAGCGCATGATCATGCCGGGGATCTATTTCGAGCACTTTTCTGAGGTGGCCGATGCAATCATTTACGCGATGCTGTTCAAAAAGAATACGGGCTGTTTCAAATAGCTGTGTGGCATCCATTCGCAAAGCCTATTTAATTTTTAAATACTTCAGTATCTCATCATATAGGCCCGATTCGTTGGCATACAACGCATAGTTCCTTGCCGAAGAAAACCATTCAGTCGTTGTAGATCGGTGTTGCTTCACTGCTTTTAAAAGATCCTTCGTATTAATCAATTGAATGCTGCCCTTATTCATTGATTCCCGCAATTTGTCTTCGACGGCTATATCGAGGATGGCCGACAGGTCGGCGCCTGAATAACTGTTTGTTGCAGCCGCTATCTTTTTTATATCTACTTCGCCTACCGGTTTACCTTGCAATACTGATTTTAAAATTTCTTCCCTTGCGCTTTCGTCAGGAGGTTCTACAAAAATGATGCGGTCAAAACGACCAGGTCGCCTGAATGCCGCGTCAACATTCCACGGTGCATTGGTAGCTGCAAGTATCAGCATTCCCTCATTATCGGACTCAACACCATCAAGCTCTGCCAAAAACTGGTTGATGACATGACGCATGGCCGATTGTTTAAGATCACTCCGGCTCGCCCCTATTGCGTCTACTTCATCAAAAAAAAGAACACAGGGTGTATTTCTTCTGGCCAATTCAAAGATTTCATGAAGATTTTTTTCACTATTGCCAATCCACATATCAAGGATATCATGAAGCCCGATATTGATGAACTTAGCGTTTATTTCACCAGCAGTAGCCTTGGCAATAAACGTCTTTCCGCAACCCGGCGGGCCATACAATAAAATTCCGCCACCGATCTTTTTCCCAAACGCCTTATATAAATCGGGGTTCTTCAATGGTTGAATGATCTTGATATCGATTTCTTCTTTTACCCTCTTCATGCCGCCAACATCGGAGAATTTTATTTTTGGCTTTTCCATAAAATAGGCTTCGTCTTCATTCATATCCTCAATGGAAATATCCTCGTTTGCTGACGACAACCTCAGGTACGAATCAATCTCTTCGTCACGAAATTGCGGATCCATTTTCAGCACTCGTTGATATATTTCAATAGCCTCCTGCATCGAGTTTTCTTCAATAAGACATTTTATAAAAATGATAAGATCGTTTCGCGTCGGCCGTTGAAGTTGCTCGTAAATAATTACGGCTGCGGAATATTTCTTCTGATGATAATAACATTCAGCAAGACCCAATTGTGCTTTTTCGTTACCATAACTTCTTTTCAGCACTTCGTCGAACTGCGCAGCCGCTTCCGTATAGCTCTTTTCATTCATCAGCAATCCCGCCACCTGTATTCGAAGCGGGATATTATCGGGCGATACTTGTAGCGCAGCGAGTAAATTTTCAATAAGTTCGTTCATATAGAACTAGGATTTTGGCGATTTGAATGGATTATTAGGAAATATTCCAAACATCAAAAAAGCACAGCAGTATATCGAGTCAGTCGTTAAGAATCCCAGTAATGATAATCCTTGTTTCCAGCTAATCCATATTAATCTTATTAATCGTAGTTCTTTCATAGTTAATCGTAGTTCTTTCTCAATACAACAACCTCACCTTAATAGTTTGTTTTACGCCCTTCAACAATTGAAAGGCCTGGCCTGAAATTCTTTTATCAACATCCAATACCACATAGCCAATTTCATCATTCGTTTTCAGGTATTGCGCAAGAATATTGATATTATGCTTGGACAGCTGCGTGTTGATCTCCGAAAGAACGCCAGGCACATTGTTATGAATATGCAGAATGCGATGTGCGCCTTCCTGAGGTGGCAATGATAAAGCCGGTACCGTATGCG
>DASXOT010000603.1:0-2387 GCA_036494065.1 Chitinophagaceae bacterium | reverse complement strand
CAAATTCTTGTGGCCGACGGTAATGAAATGATCCTCGTTACCAATACTGCGGCAGGAAGGAAATTTTGGTCCGGAGAATTTTCGAGATATCCTTTATCCCAATAAATGAAAGTGCCAGGACTACATTCAATAGCTTCTCTTTTGGAATGAATGGGAAATGTAGGGGACCCGCCCGCAACAATATTTGAGACGGATATCCCGGCTTTTAATAAATTATCCTTCAACTCCTGAACTGCAGTAAATGCGTCATCGCACTCTTTTATTCGTAAAGCAATATCAGGGTTTCGAATGTGACCATCGTATGCATGAAGACCGGCGAATTTCAATCCTGCCGTTGAAGAGCAAAATTTGCAAAGTTCCATCGCATCGCCTGGAGGAATGCCCGTGCGGTTCATACCTACATTGAGATCAACGTAGATATTTGTTTCAAGTTTTTTTTCAGAAAAAGCCTTTGCCTGCTCACTTGCAGCCGAAATATTATCAGTCAGGCATGAATACTTCGTGGCCGGGAATTTTTTTACAAGCTGAATAAATCGTTGAAGTTTAGGGCCAAGTAGTTGATAAGCCAAAAGGACATCGGGTGCCTTGATTATTCCCAGCATCTCGGCCTCGGCAATAGTGGCGCATTTGAATTTGGTAATCCCGGCTTTTAACATCAATTGACATGCATCCGCGCATTTATTAGTCTTTACATGTGGTCGTAGCCGCCGCACATCGCCTATCATACCAATGGCAGTCTGAATATTTGCTTTAACCCTGTCAGCAAAGATTACGAGTGCCGGCGAGTCCAGTTTCTCAATTTCATCGAAATGAAACCAACTTTTGTCTGTGTTGACCATACAAATTCTCGGTTGTTAAAGACGGTTTAGGTAGTTGAAGACATTAACTCAAAGACGGCTTCAATTTCCACGGCAACATTTCCTGGTAAAGAACCCATACCTATGGCACTGCGAACACCTTTTCCGCTCTCCTCGCCCCAAATCTGCACATATAATTCACTGCAACCATTAATAACGAGCGGGTGATTTTCATAGTCAGGTACGCAATTTACCATCCCCAATATTTTGATTACTCTTTTGATTTTTTCCAGGTCGCCAAGGTCTTCTTTTATTGAACTAAGAATAGCAAGACCGCATTGCCGCGCAGCGATCTTTGCTTCTTCATCGGAAATATCCTTGCCGGCTTTTCCTTTTATATAAGCACCATCTGTGTTTACGGATACATGACCGGATACATATAAAAGATTCCCAACCACAAGACATTTTTTATAAATGCCTTTCGATGAAGGAAGCACGGGGAGGGCTAAATTTAGTTCAGTTAATTTTTTTTCAACTGGCATAGGCCTTATTTAAATTTCAAAGTACAAATGATGATGGTTTTGGCAGCCCGGATTGAATGCTGCACCGCAATGCGGACAATGATCGTTGCTGGCTAAATATTCACCGATCGTCATTTCATTATTACAGTTGCCGCACAATATTGCCTTTTTATCAAATTCATTTTTAGGCCATGCCTGGTGCTGATGGTCCACTTCTTCTTCATGGCAATAATAGCATGAGTAATATTCATTGCAGCATTTAAATTTTATCGCAATCACATCCAACGCCGAATGGTAATGAACGCAACGTGTATGCTCGTCAATTGTTTTTCCTTTAACTGTGACAGTTAATTTGACCATTACGATAAACTATTTTCCAGCTTAGCCACCTGTGAAACTTCATTCCAGATATCTTTTGAAATTTCTGCTTCTGAACGATTACCGTCGGTAATGAAAACCTGTTCTTTATCGCGGAATATTTCGAAAGACTCGAAATATTTCTTTCTTACTTTTTCCAGGTTTTCTATCGATTCATAAAGTTCTATTGTGTTTCTTCCCTTGTTGAGTCGCTGCATACTGATGTTGGGAAAGATATCTATATAAATATTCAGATCGGGTCGTAAGAGATCAGCGCTTAGGGAATTTGCCTGGATAACCCAGTCCATGCTCATGTGAACAGCATGATATGCGTATGAAGAAAAATAATATCGGTCGGTGATCACCGTATAACCTTCTTCCATTTTTTTAAGGATGCCATCCGTTTTGTTTAAAAGATGATCAAGCCTGTCCGCAGCATACAATGCCGCGATGGTACGGTGATCAGCTTCCATCTTATGCTTAAAGATATCTTTAATGATCAGGCCTATTCGATTATTGGTGGGTTCGGAAGTGGTATAAACTTTAAGACCTTCCTTTGTAAGCTTGTCGGCCAACAATTTTACCTGTGTGCTCTTACCACTACCGTCAAGTCCTTCAAAAGCGATAAAGAAATTTTTTTTCATATTCGATTTTAAAGATACGGATGAAAATCATCCATCATTGCTGGTGAAAACTATCGCCAATGAATTTT
>DASXOT010000602.1:0-2137 GCA_036494065.1 Chitinophagaceae bacterium | reverse complement strand
GACTTTGGCAAGGGCAGTGTGATGATGATGAACGAAAAGACAGGGAACCTGCAGGAAGTCATATCAACTGGCTCCATTGGTCTTGACGTAGCCTTAGGCATTGGAGGCCTTCCAAAGGGAAGAGTTGTTGAAATCTATGGTCCGGAATCATCCGGTAAAACAACGGTTGCAACTCATGTCATAGCTGAAGCGCAAAAGAAGGGAGGCATGTGCGCAATTATTGATGCCGAGCATGCCTTTGACAGTTCCTATGCGCAGAAGCTGGGTGTAGATGTGGATAATTTGCTGATCTCTCAACCAGACTACGGCGAGCAGGCTTTAGAAATCGCAGACAGGTTAATTCTTTCCGGCGCATTGGATGTGGTGGTAATTGATTCCGTGGCTGCACTGGTGCCAAAGGGTGAGCTGGAAGGAGAGATGGGCGATAGCAAAATGGGATTGCAGGCGAGATTGATGAGCCAGGCATTGCGTAAACTCACAGCTACTATTTCAAAAACAAATACCATTTGCATTTTCATCAATCAGCTGCGTGAAAAAATTGGAGTGATGTTTGGCAATCCTGAGACGACTACAGGAGGTAATGCCTTGAAATTTTATGCATCGGTTCGTTTGGATATACGCCGCATGGCGCAGATAAAAGATGGTGAAGAGGCTGTTGGCAACCGTGTAAAAGTAAAAGTGGTTAAAAATAAAGTCGCTCCTCCATTCCGCAGCGCTGAATTTGACATCATTTTTGGAGAAGGAATTTCCAAAACGGGCGAGACCATCGATATGGGCGTTGAGCTAAACATCATTCAAAAAAGCGGAAGCTGGTTTAGTTACAACAGCGACAAGCTTGGCCAGGGTCGCGATGCAGTAAAACAATTACTTACCGATAATCCTGAACTGGCTAATGAAATTGAAACGAAGATCAGGGAAAAGATAAAAGAGATGCAGACTGCATAAATATTCAAATATTTTTGAGATCGAATTTGAAACGCCGGCATGAAGTTAAAAACAGACCTATTTTTTGGAGATAGCAAAGAGATACTTAGAAAAATCCCTGATAACTCCGTTGATCTGATTATTACTTCACCGCCATATGCTGATCAACGTAAAGGAACCTACGGCGGTGTGCATCCTGAAAAGTACGTCGAATGGTTTCTGCCAATCTCAGCCCAACTTTTAAGAGTACTTAAACCAACAGGAACATTTATTCTGAATATCAAGGAAAAAGTGGTTAATGGAGAAAGGAGTGTTTATGTAATGGAACTTATTCTCGAAATGCGCAAACAAGGGTGGTTTTGGACAGAAGAATTTATTTGGCATAAAAGAAATTGTTATCCTGGTAAATGGTCTAATCGATTCAGAGATGCTTGGGAAAGGCTATTACAATTTAACAAGGATCGAAAATTTTGTATGTATCAGGAAGAAGTGATGGTTCCCATGGGAGATTGGGCAAAAGCTAGGCTGAAAAATTTATCCGATACTGATAAAATAAGGGATAATTCAAAAGTCGGCAGCGGTTTTGGGAAAAATATTTCAAATTGGCTATCCCGCAAAAAAGCCTATCCAACAAATGTTTTGCATTTGGCAACAGAGTGCGGCAATAAAAATCATAGCGCTGCTTTCCCAGAGGAATTACCTGAGTGGTTTATAAAACTATTTACCAAAGAGGATGACACCGTGCTTGATCCTTTTATGGGATCTGGCACAAGCATTTTTGTCGCAAATCGAATGAGAAGAAACTCTATTGGCATCGACATTGTTTCAGAATATTATGAAATGGTGAAAGAACAGATTCAGCCAAGTGAATTATTCTTATTAGATTCGGCTGCAAAATATGAAACCGTTAAACCTAAACGACGTTATTCATTACGTTGAAAAGAATATAGCCGTCTTTCATCAAAAAAGAATTTTCGGGTTAAACGACTTAAGGCTAAAGCAGGTTCTTGGCAAAAAGAATCCTTATTTGTTTAGGGCAAAGTATATCTTAACAGCCCAGGATATTATAAAAAGTCTAACTGATGCTTTTATTTCTTCTCAAGAGGAGACAATATTTGGGGATTGGCTCGAAGGTTTAGCTATATTTATTAACAGTCATGTATATGGGGGCAGGAAGTCCGGAATTTCCGGAATTGATTTAGAGTTTGATGAC
>DASXOT010000601.1:0-2114 GCA_036494065.1 Chitinophagaceae bacterium | reverse complement strand
CTTTCAGATAGGCAATGGTAGTATCGGTGATCATTTGCAATAAACGATGCGCAATATCAGGATGTCGAAAACAAAATGTTTTGGCTTCGTCGAAGGTCTTTGAGCCTTTCCCCTGCACCATATAACATAATATTGTCCACGGCGCACCGGCAAAGCCGATTAATGGAACCCGGCCATTCAACTCTTTTTTAGTGAGCTTAATGGCATCGAAAACATATTGCAATGTTTCGTTGACATCGGGAACTCTTATCCGCTTAAAATCGGCGACTGTTTTGATAGGTTCAGGAAGAATTGGCCCCTTTGATTCGACAAGTTCTACTTCAAGACCCATAGCCTGTGGTACCACTAATATATCTGAAAATAAAATTGCTGCATCTACGCCTATTATATCTACGGGTTGCACAGTGATCTCACAAGCTAACTCCGGAGTTTGGCAACGAGTGAAGAAACTATACTTTTCGCGTAAAACCATGTACTCAGGCAAGTATCTTCCAGCCTGCCGCATCATCCACACCGAAGGTCGCTCAGTTAATTCGCCTCGAAGAGTTCTTATTAAAATATCGTTTTTTAATGAGATCATGATGTTAATGGTCAATGGTGAATCGGGTTTCTTCGGAAGTTGCTGATCATTTGTCCAAATAAGACATCTGTGTCTGGCTCGTTAGCAATGACTATTTTGTTATCCGAAAATTTCTTTATTTCATCAGCCGTTGTATTGCCAATTGTAAATAAGATGGTCTCACGACCCGCTTTATTTTTCTGAAAGAAACTTTTTACTGCACTGGGGCTAAAAAACAGGATGCCTTCGTATTCTTTTCCAACTTTTTTGGAAGTGTATGTGGTTTTATAAACAACAATTTCATTAACAGAAACGTGATGTTTATTAAGAACAGTTGGTAATTCGTCTCTTCGCTGATCACCGCAAAAAAATGTTAGATTATCAATATTGTTTTTTAGGATTGCTTCGGCTAATGATTTTGCACTGTCGGCGGTTGCCGCGATCAATTTTTTCCCAAAGTGTTTTTCAACCAATTGACGGGTGGCATGACCTATACAGAATATTTGCCATTGGGGTTTTTGTCCATTTAGCCTGGCAGCTACTCCTTCAACCGCATTACCGCTTGTAAATGCAACCATTGCAGGCGACATTATCACTTGTTCGATTTTCTTTTGCAGCGCGGCTGATGAAATGATTTCTGTTTTTATAAAAGGGATCGCCTCAATGGAAATGCCCTCCTGTTTGGCTTTATCAATGAATTCCTCATCCAGTGATTTCGTAGATAATATGGTGATCTTACTTTTTTGCACTTTTTATCAGATCAACTAGCATTTGTCCATCTTGTTCTAAAATGATTTTTGCAGCTCTGAAACCTAAGTCTGAAGCATTTTTTATTGAATCCCGGCATGCAACACTTGCTATTTTACTACCATCCGGGCTTACTATATTTCCGTGGAAACTGGCGTTGCCACCTCTTACCCTGGCCAATGCTGAAATAGGAGTTGAACAACCGCCCATCAGCGCACTTAGAAAATCTCTTTCAATCTTTGTGCATAAAGCGGTCTTGTCATCATTCATTGTATGGCAGAGTTCAAATGTTATTTCATCATTTTCCCTGCACACAACCATAATCGCGCCCTGGGCAGGCGAAGGCAACATCCAATTCAGTTCAATGGAATTTTTCGGACGAAGTTTGAGCCGCTCCAAACCGGCGGCGGCGAATATGGCGCCGTGCCAGTTACTCTCTTTTAGTTTTTGTAAACGCGTATTCACATTGCCTCGGAGATTTTCAATCTTATGACGGGGAAAGTTATTCAGCCATTGAGCTTTTCTGCGGATAGAACTTGTGGCAATGACGATATCTTCAGGCATTCCAGGCTTATCGGGATGTTCATGTAATGGAAGACTCCTATATTCAGATTTAGTTGTATTGTTAGCATGAATGGACCGGACCATATTAATTATGAATGCCTCTTGATGATGGGTAAGTTCAGGATGAAGGACCAGGATATCTTTATATGATCCTCTTTTCAAAACTGCTGACTGTTTTATACCTTTTGCCAATGTCACCGGCACATCTTTCATTGAATGAACAGCAATATCAATTTTATTATTT
>DASXOT010000600.1:0-4103 GCA_036494065.1 Chitinophagaceae bacterium | reverse complement strand
CGTTTCTGACGGTTGCCCAGCAGTATGAAATACCGCTGGCAAAACTCTTCGATTTTAATGATATGGAATCTGCCGATGTAGCTGCAAATGATCAATTGATCTTTATACAGCGCAAAAGAAAGACCGGGGATCATGAATTTCACGTGGTCCAACCCGAAGAAGATCTTATGGGTATAGCGCAAACCGAAGCTATACGGTTGCAAAGCCTTCTTGAATACAATAACCTTAATGCCAATATGCAACCTGCAGTTGGCGAAACCTTATACCTGCGTTCAAAAGCCTCCTCGTCACCGAGGCTTGCCAAAAGTTTGATGGTCAATCGTTGAAAACTCATAGAAAACATGTCCATAATCAGGGTGCATGATAAGGATTTCGAAGTATATCTTTCCGAAACTGCAATACAAGAAAGAGTAAAAATTATAGCGGAAACGATTAATGAAGAATACAAGGATAAACGGCCATTGTTTGTCGCCATTTTAAACGGATCGTTCATGTTTGCTTCAGACCTTTTCAAATATCTGACTATTGATACAGAGATATCGTTTATTAAACTGGCATCTTACAAGGGAATGAAATCTACCGGCAATGTCATCACTTCAATCGGACTCGATGTAGATCTTTTCAAAAAGGATATCATTATAATTGAGGATATTGTCGATACCGGTAAAACCCTCTTTAATTTTTTACCTAAGCTGCATGATCATCATCCTGCCTCATTGAAAATAGCTGCTTTGTTGCATAAACCCGATGCTACAAAATTCCCTTTAATCATCGATTACAAAGGATTTTCAATTCCTGATAAGTTTGTGATCGGCTATGGGCTTGATTATGATGGATTGGGTCGTAATCTCAGGGAAATTTACCAGGTTGTATAGATCATTCCAAATAACTGTATTTTTTGTATTTTTTCCGCAACAAAATCCATGAAAGCCTCTTGCCTGATATGCCTGATTTTTTTTTCAGCTTCTTCATTGAGGGGCCAGCAATTCTATATTCGCGGGGAAGTCAGGGACGAATCGGGGACACCTTTGCAAAATGTGAGCATTGTCTTAAGCACTACAGGTTATATTTATTATACGGGTTCTTACGGATCGTTTGGCATTCTAACCAATAAAAACGTAGACACACTTACTTTTTCTTTAGACGGTTATCAAAAGGAAAAAAAGGTGGTAAGCTCTGACAATTATGTTTCGATTCGAATGAAACTGGCTTCATTATCCAGCAGTAATATCCATAGAAATCGTCTTTCGTCTTTTACCAATGGGGTCAATAAGCAAATGCAAAAGCAATGGTTCACTGGTAATGAGACGTATGCCAGCCTGATTGAAAATCATTTTCTCAACGCGCACGATTATCCTTCAACTAATCTTTCATTAAATATCGACAGGGCTTCTTATAGCAATATTCGCCGGTTTATAAATACAGGTACAATCGTGCCTCCCGATGCGGTGAGGATTGAAGAAATGTTAAACTATTTTCATGAAACTTATTCAGAACCTGAACAAGGGAAAATTTTTAAGATTCGTTCGGTATTAACCGAATGCCCCTGGAACCAGCAAAATGAATTGTTATTCATTAATATTGATTCCAAAAAGCTTAATCTTGACACATTGCCTCCGAGTAACCTGGTTTTTCTGGTTGATATTTCCGGCTCGATGGATATGCCTAACCGGCTTCCATTATTAAAATCGGCTTTTAAGCTCCTGGTAAATAATCTACGTGCAAAAGATACAGTGAGTATTGTTGTATACGGTGGGGCCGTGGGGGTAAAATTGTATGCGACCAGTGGTGTAGAAAAAGAGAAAATTTTGGACGCGATCAACGAGTTAACACCGGGAGGCAGTACACCGGGTGAGTCAGGAATAAAGCTGGCTTACAATATGGCGAGGATGCATTTTATCAAGGGAGGTAATAATCGTGTAATCCTTGCTACAGATGGCGATTTTAATGTGGGCGCTAAAACTGAGGATGAATTGAATGAGTTAATATCAACACGACGACATTCGGGCATTTACCTTACGTGTCTCGGCGTTGGCATGGGAAATTATAAGGACTCAAAAATTCAAACCCTCGCAAGGAAAGGCAACGGCAATTTTGCCTATCTTGATAATTTTACTGAAGCGGAAAAAGTGTTATTCAATGAATTCACGCAAACATTGTATGCAGTTGCCGACAATGTGTACATGAATGTAGATTTCAATCCCGACTATGTAAAAGAATACCGACTGATAGGGTTTGATAATAAAGTGGGAGCATTAAACGATACGGCTTCTGTGACCGAAGGCGGTGAAATTGGATCGGGTAATTCGATGATGGTTGTATTTGAGATTGATCCTACACAATTTAACCGTGATGCCGTTGAGAGAGATTTCTCACCGGGAAATATTGCCGGGATCAAATTACATTATCGACTTCCTAATGATTCTGTACAGCGGCAATTTAATAGCACCACTCCGCTGACCTTTACCGATTTTAATTCTGTTGACAGGAGTTTTCGATTCGCCACTTCCGTTATAATGTTTGGGTCTTTGCTGCACATGTCACCCATCGCGAAAAAAATGAGTTGGAATGATGTTATACTTATGGCTTCAGAATCATCCGATGATAATGATCCTCTCCAAAAAGAATACGTTGCATTGCTGAAACAAGCAAAGATTTTATATTCGAAGCAAAAAAGGCGAAAAAGGTTCCATTTCTGGTAATGTTCAATCCAGCCATTAAAAATCTTTGTTCAAAATTTCCCTGAATTTTTTATTTTGAAATCCGATATAAAGATTATTCTGAATAGTTTTGCCGGGCTTTATTGCAATGATTTTAAATCTTAAAGGACACTGACTCACACGCTTTACCAGTAAAACAAGAAATGATGATGACCTTGAAGGAAATCCGGAAAAGAATCTTGAACGGAGATTTTATTGGTCTTTTCCGGCTATTTGGAAAAGACGAAAGAGCAATGCAACCCTCGGAGGTGGCTAAGATATTTTTGAACTTGCCGGCGTCATCCGCTATTAAGGCCTTTCAATCATTTCCGGAGAAAAATAAGATATTGTTGTTTCCCTACCTGGATACCCTTGTGCAAAAACAAATTATAACTGAAATACCCAAAGAAGACTCTTCAAAAATATTAAATGCCATAAGTTCCGATGATCTCCTCATCTTCTTATCAAATCTGAAAGGCGTTGAACTTTCAGAAACGTTGGGATATCTGAATGAAAAGAACAAAAAAGCGGCCCATAACTTACTGGGTTATCCAAAAAAGAGTGTGGCCCGCCTCATCAATACAGAATTTGTGACTTTGAGAAGAGACATGACGATCAATGAAGCCATGGCTCATTTGCGAAAGTATCACCACGATTCAGAAACAGCCAACATCGTTTACGTGGTAGACAGTGAAGGCAAATTGATCGACGATATGCCGATAAGGAGGCTGGTATTGAATGAGCCCACTAAGAAGATAGAAGAGATCATGGATGGATTTTATGTGAAGCTGAATATTGATGACAGCAAAGAGACTGCCGTTGATCTGTTTAAACAATATGACCGATCCGCATTGCCTGTGACGAGTGACGCGAATGTTCTATTGGGGGTTATAACCGTCGATGATGTTCTGGATGTGGACGAAGAGAAGAATACAAAGGAAATGCAACGATTCGGAGGTGTTGAATCACTGGACTATCCTTACGTTAAGACTCCATTTTTCAGCCTGATTAAAAAAAGAGCGGGCTGGCTTATCATCCTGTTTTTAAGTGAAATGTTGACGGCAACTGCGATGGGCCATTATCAATCCGAGCTAGACCTCGCATTGGTGTTATCATTGTTTGTTCCACTCATTATGTCGAGCGGCGGCAATAGCGGTTCACAGGCGGCTACTCTCATCATCAGGGCGATGGCCTTGAATGAACTTACGCCAAAACGATGGTGGTATGTAATGCGTCGCGAAGCATTATCGGGCCTTACATTGGGACTTATTTTAGGTACCATCGGTTTTATCCGTATTACCATTTGGCAAAGCCTCGGTTGGGCCAATTATGATCCACATCATCATGGCCATTATTGGTACCTGGTGGCTATTACAGTTTTCCTTTCGCTGGTAGGTATTGTTT
>DASXOT010000599.1:0-7329 GCA_036494065.1 Chitinophagaceae bacterium | reverse complement strand
AGGCAAGGATAATGCAGGTATTGCCACCTGCAATAATCGGCGCCATAACTGAGACCAAACCGATCAATGAAGTTGATTGAGGAGCGATTGCTGCCACCACACCTGTTGGTTCTGGAACAGAAAAATTAAAATGAGAAGAAGCAACGGGGTTTACGGTTCCAAACAATTGCTGGTATTTGTCGCACCAGCCTGAATAATGGATCAAACGATCAATTGCGAGAAGCACTTCTTTTTGAGCTTGCGTCTTACCGGAGTCCTGTTTTATCAACTCATCAATGAACTGTGCTTTTCTTCCTTCCAGCATTTCGGCGATACGATATAAAATTTGCCCCCTGTTAAAAGCCGTTTTTGCTGACCAACCCTTAAAGGCATTTCTTGCTGCCACTACGGCATCCCGAAAATCTTTTCTTGAGCTTAAGCAAACATTGGCAAGCTGTTCATTTTTAGAATTGCTTGGAATATAATAGCGACCCGATTCCGTTCTTGGGAACTGGCCACCAATGTATATCTTGTAAGTCTTTAAAACTTCAAGACGTTTTTTGCTTTTTTGATTTTTTTCAACGCCATTGGCGCTAAACGAGGCTTTTTCTTTTACCAGTTCTTTTTCCATGTGGGATTCTTTACTATATAAAACGCGGAATCTTGTTTCATAAGCCGATTTAAATTTTTAGATACGAAGCTAGTCCATGTAGCCCGCCTTCACGTCCGTAGCCGCTTTCTTTGTAACCGCCAAACGGTGAGGTTGGATCAAATTTATTATAGGTATTTGCCCAAACTACACCTGCTCTCATCTTTGTCGTTAAATTAAAAATTTTAGAACCCTTATCAGTCCATACTCCGGCACTTAATCCATAAGGTGTGTTGTTTGCTTTTTCAATTACTTCTTCATCGGTCCTGAAAGTTTGAATAGCCAGCACAGGTCCAAATATTTCTTCTTGCGCGATACGATTACTCTGTGCAACATTAGTAAACAAAGTGGGCCTGCAGAAAAATCCCCGTGAAGGGATGGGACAGGAGCTTTGATACATTTCTGCACCTTCTTTTTTACCAATGCCTATATATTTATTGATCGTTTCCAGTTGCGTTTTTGAATTGATGGCGCCAATGTCAGTGTTTTTATCTAAAGGATCGCCAACAATGAGTGTTTCAATTCTATCCTTTAATTTCCGCAACACAATATTGTAAACCGATTCCTGGACGAACAGCCTTGAACCGGCGCAACAAACATGACCCTGGTTAAAATAGATTCCGTTAATCACTCCCTCAACTGCCTGGTCAAGTGGCGCATCGTCAAAAATGATATTGGCAGCCTTTCCACCCAATTCAAGGGTTAGTTTTTTGTCGGTACCGGCCACAGCTCTTTGAATAATTTTTCCTACTTCAGTTGAACCTGTAAAAGCAATTTTATCAATGCCATGATGATTGACAATATCTGCACCCGTTTGACCAAAGCCGGTAATGATATTGACTACCCCTTCAGGCAAACCGGACTCCTCGATAATTTCAGCCAATTTTAAAGAAGTGAGAGGTGTTGTTTCTGCAGGTTTCAATACCACGGTGTTGCCCGTCGCCAGTGCTGGTGCAATTTTCCATGCTGCCATGAGCAATGGAAAATTCCAGGGGATAATTTGGCCGGCAACGCCCAACGAAACGGGAGTACGGCCTGGAAACGCATACTCTAATTTGTCGGCCCATCCGGCATAATAGAAAAAATGATTGGCAGCAAGGGGAATGTCTACATCGCGGGATTCGCGAATTGTTTTTCCTCCATCAATGCTTTCGATTATGGCAAATTCCCTCGCACGCTCTTGTATCATTCTCGAAATGCGAAAAATATATTTTGCTCTTTCCCTCGCCGGCATTTTTCTCCAGACTTTATCATAAGCATTCCGCGCGGCCCTGACGGCTTTATCAACATCCGCAACATTAGCTTCAGCGACGGCAGCGATTTTTTCTTCGTTGGCGGGATTGATGGTATCAAAATATTTTCCCGAAGCAGGCTTTACAAATTTTCCATTGATAAAAAGATCATAACGATCTTTCAATTTTATATGCGATTTACTTTCTAATGCCGACGCATACTCCCAGCCTGTATTAAATTTTAATTTGGGAGTGCCATTAGTTTTTGGAGATGATTTCTTTTTTGTAACTGTTGACATTCAATTTCGATTTTGAAATCGGGAATTTGATTTTAGATATTCCCAATCTAACATTAATCAATAGCGAAATAATCGCCGCTTTGATAAACTCCTGTTTTTTCCTTCATCAACTGCATTAACACATCATTTGCCAGGCTACTGGCGCCGAAACGAAACCAATGGTTATTCATCCAGTCTTCTCCAAGCACCTCATGTACCATTACAAGATAGTGGAGTGCGAGTTTGGATTTTGATATGCCGCCGGCTGGTTTCATGCCAATCATTTTTCCTGTCGAATAATAATAGTCGCGAATGGCTTCGAGCATAACCAGTGTCACTGGCATAGTCGCGGCGGGTTGAATTTTGCCGGTGGATGTTTTTATAAAATCAGCGCCCGCGTGCATTGCTATGTCGCTTGCTCTCCGGACCTTGTCAAAGGTGCTTAGCTCACCGGTTTCTAAAATTACTTTTAACCGAGCATGGCCACAGGCTTCCTTGATAGCCGCAATTTCATCAAATACAAAATTGTATTCACCTGCCAGGAATTTCCCTCTTGAAATGACCATGTCTACTTCATCTGCCCCTTCGTTTACTGCAAATTTTGTATCGGCGATTTTTACCCCGGTCGAAGCCTGCCCGCTTGGAAATGCAGTAGCCACAGAAGCAACTTTAATATCAGAGTTCTCCAGCGACTTCTTTGCGGTTCTCACCATGGAAGGGTATACGCATATAGCGGCAACAGTTGGCAGTCCTTCATACGTATCCAATAAATGTTTTGCTTTGTAGCAGAGCTGTTTTACTTTGCCGGGCGTGTCTTTTCCTTCCAGTGTTGTTAGATCGATCATGCTCAACACCATTTTCAATCCTTGTACTTTCGATTCCTTTTTAATGCTCCGTTTAGTAAACCTTGATGCCCGTTCTTCTATACCTACCTGGTCAACCCGTGGTGAAAAACGAAAATCAGGGACAATGATTTTTTCTTTTACTATAGTCATCGGTAATTTTCTATATAGATATAATCAAAATTAAAACTATTTGCGGCAACCTGTTACTATCTCGCCGGGTGGTACAATTAGGAAATTCTTTACTGAAATATCTCTCTTGAGCAGGAAAATTCTTTTTTTATCGTCTTTAAAAAAAGAAAAATTTAGCCTGGCATATCAGGATACAGGTCACGACGGTCACGAAGAACCACTACGGACACGACGTTGTGAGGTTCGTCCAGCGCAGTTATGTAAAGAGTTTTTGCGATTCTTTTTCGATAACTTCAAAAAATTTTTTACTTATGAGAAGACTATTCAAAAGATTGCAGTGGAGTGGTGCAGCAATGGGAATAATCGCGATGCTGCTTTGCTTCGCTGTACGAGCGCAGGTGACTTTTCCCGTCAATGGAATTACAGATCCACGGATAGGTTGCTATGCTTTTACCAACGCAACGATTGTAAAGGACGGCCAAACGACATTGAGTAATGGCACAATGGTAATCCGTGATGGAAAGATAATCGCTGTGAGTGCTAATGCCTCCATTCCAAAGGATGCTGTGGTGATAAACTGTAACGGAAAATACATTTATCCTTCGCTTATTGACATTTATACCGACTATGGTATGCCGCAACCACCCACTCAACAAGGCAACCAGGGCCGGGGGTTTTTTGCGGCGCAGCAATTTACATCCAGTACAAAAGGACCTTACGGCTGGAACCAGGCTATCAGGAGCGAGGTAAATGCATCCCAGGTTTTTTCAGTCGATGATAAACAGGCCAAATCGCTTCGTGACATCGGCTTCGGATCAGTGCTTACTCATGAAAAAGACGGTATTGCGAGAGGTACGGGTGCGTTTGTGACGCTTGCCACTGAGAAGGAAAACCTGGTGATTGTGAAAGACAAAGCATCCGCGCATTATTCGTTCAGTAAAGGAACATCTACACAAACATATCCGAGTTCTATGATGGGTAGCGTAGCCCTTCTTCGTCAAACTTATCTCGACGCACAGTGGTACAAAAACAAACCTGTAAAGGAAGGAATAAATATGAGCCTGCAGGCCTGGAATGATGAACAAAACTTACCACAGATTTTTGAAGCGAATGATAAATGGGGTGATTTGCGCGCCGATAGGATAGGAGATGAATTTGGCGTGCAATATATCATTAAAGGCGGAGGTAACGAATACCAGCGGATAAATGATATTGCTGCGACCAAAGCGCCGTTTATTTTATCGTTGAATTTTCCGCAGACGCAGGAAGTGGAAGATCCTAACGATGCCAAATATGTTTCTCTCACGGATTTGAAGCATTGGGAACTGGCGCCTACGAATCCAGCGGCCTTTGAAAAGGCAAACATTCCTTTCGTATTGACAGCGTCAGATATTCGTGATGTAAAACAATTTTGGACGAATCTTCGCAAAGCGATTGAATATGGATTGAGTGAAAGCAAAGCGTTCGATGCGCTGACAAAAACTCCAGCCACATGGCTGGGCGTTTACGATAAAGTTGGCAGCCTGGATGAAGGTAAGCTGGCGAATTTCCTGATAACTACCGGCCCATTATTTAATGAGAAAACTATCATTGTAGAAAATTGGATACAGGGGGATAAATATGAAATAAAAGAAGATGCGTGGACGAATGTCTCGGCCACTTATAACCTTTCTCTAAACACAACTAGTGGAACAGTAAATTATACGCTCGATGTAAAAAATTCAACCACCGCCAATGTAATCGGTAAAGATACACTCACGGGGAAGTTCAGTTATGACGGCAAATTGATCACACTGAGTTTTTCAACTGCCCCGTCTCATCGCAGTGGTGCGGCCGAAGGTGGAATGGGCAGAGGTGGTTTTGGAAGAGGAGGCGCGAGCTATCATCTAAGCGGTGTGAACAATGGTGACATCTGGGAGGGAAATGGTGTAGATACAGCCGGCAATGCATTAACCTGGACAGCAACGTTTATAAAAGCAAATGAGACGGTCGATAGTGCAAGAAGAAGACCACCGTTGCGATTAGGAAAGGTCACCTATCCATTGGGTGCGTATGGTTGGGATTCTCTGCCGCACCAGGAAAATTTATTGATTAAAAATGCTACCGTTTGGACAAATGAAAAGGAAGGAATATTATCCAATACAGATGTCCTGGTAAAGAATGGTAAGATTGCGCAGGTTGGGAAAAATTTATCCGATCCAACTGCAAAAGTTATTGACGGCACCAATCAATATTTATCTCCGGGAATTGTTGATGAACACTCCCATATCGCTGCTTTTTCCATTAATGAAGGCGCGCATTCTATCACATCGGAGGTTAGAATTGCAGATAACTTAAATCCTGAAGACATTGAGATCTATCGTCAGTTGAGTGGAGGTGTAACTTCCTCGCATATTCTTCATGGTTCTGCCAATACCATTGGTGGCCAAACACAATTGATCAAACTCCGTTGGGGAGTGAATGACCAGGAATTAAAATTCATTGGAGCTGATCCATTTATCAAATTTGCATTGGGTGAAAATGTAAAACGTACAGCTTCTACGCAGGGAAACACACGTTACCCCGATACGCGAATGGGGGTCGAAGAGATACAAATGGATGCTTTTACAAGGGCGTCCGACTATGAAAAGCAAATGAAAGAGGCGCAGCAGGAATCAAAGAAGAAAGGCGGGGAGGCCCCATTGACCGTCCGTCGCGATCTTCAGTTAGATGCTCTTGTTGAGATCATGAATTCAAAACGATTTATTACCTGTCACTCTTATGTGCAAAGTGAGATAACTGAACTTATGCGCGTAGCGGAAAGATTCGGGTTTAAAATAAATACGTTTACGCATATACTGGAAGGATATAAAGTAGCTGACAAAATGAAAGCCCATGGGTCGAATGCTTCTACTTTTTCCGATTGGTGGGCTTATAAATTGGAAGTACAAGACGCAATTGCTTACAATGCGGCAATTATGGTAAAGGAAGGCTTAAATGTGTGCATAAACTCTGATGATGCTGAACAGGCAAGACATTTGAATCAGGAAGCCGCGAAAAGTGTGAAATACGGCGGTTTAACGGAGGAAGAAGCATTTAAGATGGTGACGTTGAATCCCGCAAAGGCGCTGCATGTAGAGGATAGAGTGGGCAGTATCAAGGTTGGCAAGGATGCCGACCTGGTTTTGTGGAGCGATAACCCATTAAGCGTGTATGCAAAGGCAAATAAAACGATCGTCGATGGTATTATTTATTTTGATCGCGATCACGATAAAGAGTTGAGAAGGAAGATCGCCACTGAACGAAACCGCTTGATTCAAAAAATGATTGCCGAAGGAAGAAATAATCCGGGAAGTACAACGCCAGCGAAGCCAAGCCTGCAAGTTGTGCTCCATTGTGAAGATTATGAACACAACGATGGCCTTCTCACGACTGACACTTATGATGAAAACGATAATTCAGACAAATAAAAAATAAACGATGAAAAAAATATTCTTTTTGATATTTTCTCTTTCAATTCTAACCCTGGTATCGAATGCACAGGATGATGTGTATCCTGCTCCTGCTCAAAAAGGAACATTCTTTATTACCAATGCCACCATCCATGTTGGTAACGGAACTATAATTACTAACGGCACTATCAAAATAACGGATGGCAAAATTGCTGATGTAGGTACAAATGTGACGGCCTCAGGTGGAGAAGTAATTGATGCAAAAGGCCAGCAGGTTTATCCGGGTTTGATTCTTCCGGAAACAGACCTCGGTCTAAAAGAAATAGCTGCTGCTGTTCGCGGTTCCAATGATTTCCAGGAATTGGGGGAGTGGAATCCCAATGTTCAATCGGCAGTTGCTTACAATACCGATTCGAAAATTATCAATACATTAAAGTCAAACGGTATACTCATCGCCAACGTAGCTCCTTCAGGGAGTCTTGTGGCTGGAACGAGCTCTGTTATGCAACTGGATGCATGGAACTGGGAAGATGCATTGTATAAAAGAAATTCGGGAATTATTTTTTATATGCCAAGCCTGATCAATCGAAGACCGCGTTTTGGCGGTGGGCGCGGTGGGCAGCAACCAGAAATTGATCCGGTAAAGGAAGGACTCGATAAAATTGAAGAGGTAAAGAAATTTTTCCGCGAAGCCAAAGCTTATGCACAGGAAATAAATCATACTGAGACCAATCTTAAGTTTGAAGCGTTGAAAATACTTTTTAATAAACAGGGAAAACTGTTTAT
>DASXOT010000598.1:0-3822 GCA_036494065.1 Chitinophagaceae bacterium | reverse complement strand
ACCCTTGCTTAGACGGGATTCTTCCAAAACAACGCCACGCTCCTTATCAATCTCTGTTTTATCTAACAAGTTATTTCCGGCCCAATCTTCCAACACGGTAAAACCTTTTTCGACAATTTCAGGATCATCGGTTGAAATAGGAAGAATATAAATGGTCTGATCAAAGCTGGTGTTTGCATTTAGGTCAGCGCCGAACTTTACGCCTATTTTTTGTAAATAATCAACAAGTTCATTTTTGGGAAAATGTTTGGAACCATTAAAATTCATATGTTCCATAAAATGCGCCAGGCCCAACTGATCCGGATCTTCCAGAACAGATCCCGCATTAACTACAAGTCGCAATTCCATTTTCTTTTCGGGCTTACTGTTTTTTTCGATGTAATAAGTGAGACCGTTGGGAAGCTTTCCCACTTTCACATTTGGGTCAACCGGGATTGGCTGAGTTAAACTAAACTGTGAATAGGAATTTATAGAAAAAATGCATAGAAGGAAACCGAGGCTGAATAAGGATTTTATAAAGATCTTCATATAAGAGTTTTGAGTTGGCAAATGTATCTATCGCCATGCACACCATGAAATAAAACAGGGCCTTTTATATGAAGGGAGAGTTAAAGGTATGAGTGAAGAGGTATATGGTATATGGTGTAAGGATTTAGGGAATGAAATGTGTCGAATTAAAATAATAACTCCATTTTTCGATGCGCTGGTTTTATGAATATGTTTTACGGATTATTTGTAAATCGACACCGTCTTACACAATGGCATATATTAACCCAGTTCTTGTCCCTTACATTAATCCTTATCGCCTTTACCCTCCTCATTGTATTTCTTCTCTGCTTCTTTCGCTTTTTCAAAATCCAAAACGACGCCATTGATGCAATAGCGAAGCCCGGTGGGGGGAGGGCCGTCGTCAAATACATGTCCCAGGTGGGATTTACAACGCCCACAAGTTACTTCGGTACGGTGCATACCATGAGTGTTATCCGGCGCATAGATAATGCTGCCTTTGCTAATTGGCTCATAAAAACTTGGCCAACCGCAGCCGCTTTCAAATTTTGTATCACTCCTGAATAAAGGATTGCCACATACGGCACAATAGTAAGTTCCGATCTCAGAAAAATCCTCGTATTTGCTGCTCCAGGGCCTTTCGGTTCCTTTTTGGCGGGCAATATTATAGACGTCCTTTGACAAAATTTTTTTCCATTCGTCGTCGCTCAAAACCACTTTGGCGGTATCTGTATTGGAATAAACCGGGTTTTTCTTTTCATTCTCCATAATTAACTGTTTTAATGAACTTGAATAGTATGAGACAATTTCACAAACGGGAAAAAATAAATTATTAATCCCGGGTAACAAATTTACGTTCTTTATGAAATGATTTTCGCTTCGCCGTTTACCACAATTGTGATTTAACACGGTGAGTGGGTTGTATTTTTAATTTAGGTTTGAAATCATGCAAAAAAAGAAACTTACAAAGGAACAGGCACTGCAAAAACTCAGGCACTATTGTCGTTACCAGGAGCGCTGCCGTAGTGAGGTAAAGGATAAATTATTTGAATTGGGTGTTCCTGCAATCGAACACGATGAATTACTCACGGAGCTAACGGATGAAAACTACCTGGACGAAGAAAGATTCGCGATTGCATTTACGGTCGGAAGGTTTAAAATGAGACAATGGGGGCGAAAAAAGATATCCTATGAGCTTAAAGGAAAGCGCGTGGCGGAAGGAGCGATACAAAAGGCGCTTGAGCACGTCAATGAAAATGATTACCTGCAAATCCTTAGGAAGCTAGCCGACGAAAAATATGTGTCGTTAAAAAGCGATCAACATTTAATCCGGAAAAAGAAGACGATAAATTATTTATTGCAGAAAGGATATGAGGCTGACCTGGTAAAAACATTATTCGAGAATATGAATTGAATTAATTTCGGGAAATGAGTCCCTTGTTACATATAGCCGGCATCCAGTCTAATCTTCATTGGGAAGACAGAAAGGCCAACCTGGCCATGTTTGAAGACAAAATAACTTCGATTGTCGGTCCAGCTGAAATTGTAATACTACCGGAAATGTTTAGCACAGGGTTTAGCATGAAACCTGAAGCGCTTGCTGAAACGATGGAAGGAGAAACATTGCAATGGATGAAAAAAATTGCCGCAACCAAAAGAATTATTTTAACAGGCAGCATTATTATAAAAGAAAATAATGATTATTTCAATCGCCTTATCTGGATGCTGCCGAATGGACAACTGGGTTTTTATGATAAGCGTCATTTATTTGCCTACGGTGATGAAGATCAACATTACACGGCCGGGTCAAAGCGGTTAATTGTCTCTGTAAACGGGTGGAAAATAAATCTCCTGGTTTGCTACGATTTGAGATTTCCAATTTGGGCACGGCAACAACCCAGCGAATCTCCATTTGAATATGACGTGCTGATCTACGTGGCTAACTGGCCTGAAAAGCGAATCCATGCATGGAAAGCTTTATTGCAGGCAAGAGCTATCGAGAATCAATGTTATGTTGCTGGTATAAATCGTTTGGGCGAAGATGGAAATGGCATCCACTATACAGGTGAAAGTATGGTCATTGATCCTGCCGGAGAAATTCTTTATCATAAAAAGGACGTGGAAGATATTTTTACACTTACCCTCGAAAAATCACGCCTCGAAAATATAAGAGAGAAATTTCCCTTCTGGAAAGACGCGGATGGGTTTGAGATAAAAACTAATAGATAAAAATGTTTTGATAATTGTCCACTATCATCTGCCCACTTTTCATTTTTATCTTTTATCTATTCACTTTTATCTTTTTTTACCAACTCCATCACTTTATCCATTTTATAGTCCGCATTTCGTTCGATAGCATTCACTGATGGCTTTACTTCTACCTCAGGCAAAATTCCGTGACCGTTTTTGAGCTGGTTTTTATCCATGACAAGTCGGAAAAGAGGAAGCCTGAATTGTAATCTTGTTTCTGGTAGTCTTACATCCGGGATAAGCCAGGCTGTATTGCCATAAGAACCGCCACCGGTTTCTTCGCCCACAACAACTACATTGTCTTGTTTGATAATTGAATTCGTAAATAGTGTTGTGGCCGAAAAGGAATTGCCGCCAATAAGAATATAACTTTTACCATCAAAATGATTCACTTGCTTAGGTCTGAAATAGTGTTTTTCAAAATAGCCAAAATGAAAATAGCCATCTTTCTTTTTCCTTGTAAAAATGATCATGAATAAACGATTCAGGAAATAGTTATCAATATATGCATGATAACGGCTATGCCGGTTGATGGCATAAAGCGTATCGCACACCTTGAATTTCTTAACAGCCAGGTATTTTGATAGCAGGGTTGAATTAGTGACGCTGCCTCCGCCATTTCCCCGCATATCGATTATCAGATAATGGTATTGGTTTTTGCGAATGCTCCTAAAAGACTTTCTGAAGAATTTTTTCAATTGGTAGCCTCTTGCAAAAGTGCTCACATCCATTAAGGCTACCTGGCTGGCGGTGTCAAGGTGAAGCGACCGGGTGCTCTGAAGATTCATTCGTTTCCGTTCTTTTCTCGTTGGACGTATAAAGCGCCTGATGGCCTTACGATTAAAACTGTCCCTTGCCGGATCATAAATGGGAATAATGATCGAATTGCTCTTGCCCGATTTGTCGATATAATCAATATCGTATCGATTATGCATACCATACACACTGGTATAAAGTGAACCAAAGCCACCACGATTACTGAGGGTTTGATATTTATGCGTGATATTGTATCCGTCCGAGGAAATGAATCTAAAAAGCGTATCGGTAATTTCCTTTATTGTTTTA
>DASXOT010000597.1:0-3978 GCA_036494065.1 Chitinophagaceae bacterium | reverse complement strand
ATCGGCAGCCGGATCATTTGGATCGGTAACGCCATACTTACTACCGGCTATTATATAATATGGTATAGTTGCTGTTGGGCCAGGTCCGTATTGAGCGTTGTTATGTGCGGCTCCGGGAGTATTAGCTACAGCCATATCGTACAAAGCAGCTCTACCCTTTGTATCCAGTAAACCCCAGCCATCTTTTAATGGACGCTGAGTGCCAACATAAGCATCATAAGAAACTACTGCTCTTCCGATTTTTCCTTTTTTAGTAGTAACGATGATAACCCCATTTGCACCGCGAACTCCGTATATTGCTGCAGTACCTGCGTCTTTCAATACTGTTACTGATTCAATATCATTTGGGTTGAGGTCATTAACATCGCCTTGCACACCATCTATAATATATAATGGTGTTACATCTCCGAAGTTACCAACCCCCGACAGGGATATTTGTGCTCCCTGGCCGGGCTGACCCGTATTCACCACGTTCAGACCTGCTACTCGTCCCTGGAGCATTTCTGATACCTGGCCAGCAGGAACAGAAATCAGATCTTTTACTTTAACGACCGCAACAGCACCTGTGATTTCCTTTACCCTCTGCGAAGTATATCCTGTTACAACAACTTCGTTAAGGTTGGTGCTCTGTACTTTCATGGCAACATCTAATACATTGTTGCCTCTTACATTAACTTCTGAAACTTCGTAACCGATGTAAGAGAAAACAAGAATCTCGGTATTACGAGGCATCAAAACGGAATAGGAACCGTCCGTGGCAGTAGTAACTGCTACGTTAGTGCCTTTGACGGCAACAGTGGCTCCGAAAACAGGCTTTGAATCAGGGCCTGTTACCTTTCCACTTACTCTTGTTTGCGCCATGATCGCAGAAGAAACAAGAAGAAACAAAGCAGAAAAGAGGAATTGTTTTTTACCCCTGATAAAACAAGCAGCAAAATTTCTCATAAAGCATAGCATTTTGGTTATAAAAATTACTAGTGTGAAAAGTTATTATCAAATCAAATCTTTGTATCGAACTTTTACAAAAAACTCCGGTCGCACATTTTCTGACAAGTTTATTTTAAAGAAAGGGCACTAATTCCCAGTGCCCTTTTTAAAACTAACGATTGCTATATGAGATAACTGCTTTACATCTTTTCCGATAGATAAAACGCCACAAGCATTGACTTGAAACGTGTCAACTAATAATTTCTTTCTCGTAAGCATAGCAGTCAGAAATCTTATTGATGTCATTTAACTCTATAAATAGTCTTGACGATCTTAAACTTTTTGCCGTAAATCCTGATCAGTGCTTTTGGATAGTGATCGATTGCCAACGATCTCTTTATTCGAAAAATGAAAAATGGGAAAAGGGTTGTTGAAAGGAATTACAATAAGGTTTAGCGGGAAATCAGTAAAAATAAAAGATTGAGATTTCAATCTCATAAGGCAATCGTTTCAATAGTTATCAAAAGCAGTCGTTAATCTTCTCAGTTGTCTGGCTACTAATTTAGCCATAAACACATTACTCTACCAAATTTATCATTTATTTTTTTTTTAACAATAATATTTTTTATTTATTGCTAATATTTTTTTCAATTAATACTAATGGTTGTTCATTTATTATGTGTCTTACAAACACAATAATTAAAGTTTATCCACCGATTAACGATTGATATATTCCAGACTCAAGGCCTCTTAGCTCAGCAAGCCCCCTCAAACGTCCAATTGCGCTATATCCAGGGTAAGTTGTTTTTTTCAAATCATCAAGCATCCGGTGGCCGTGATCCGGGCGCATGGGAATAGATATCTTTCTTTTCTGTTGAAGAAATACAATTTCTTTTATCACTTCATACATGTTTACATCGCCATTGAGATGATCAGCTTCATAAAAATTTCCTTCCTCGTCCCCTTTTGTACTTCTAAGATGTATAAAGTGAATATGACTTCCGAGTCGTTTTATCATTCCTATAAGATCATTGTCGGCGCGTACACCGAAAGAACCTGTACAGAAGCAAAGCCCATTTGCCAACGAAGGAACCGCTGCCAGCAATTCACTAACGTCGTCTTCCGTGCTCACGATGCGGGGAAGTCCCAATAGAGGATAAGGAGGATCATCCGGATGAATGGCCATTTTCAAACCTACCTCCTCCGCGATAGGAATTACTTGTTCGAGAAAATAAAAAAGATGGTGTCTCAATTTTTTTGCATCAATTTTTTCGTAGGATCTCAATGCAGTGAGAATTTGTTCAGGAGTAAACCTCTCTTCACTGCCAGGCAAACCCAATAATGCGTTGCGGTACAGTACTTCTTTTTCATTCTCATTCATATTTATCAATCGTTCCTTCGCCTTTGCCTGCTCTTCTGGTGTATACTCCTTTTCAGCGCCCGGACGTTTCAATAAAAAAAGATCAAAAGCAATAAAAGCTGATTTCTCGAACCGCAAGGCCTTGCTTCGATCTGGCATTTCATAATTGATATCGGTTCTCATCCAATCAAGCACGGGCATGAAATTGTAGGTTACTACTTTTAACCCACAAGCGGCCACGTTACGCAGGCTTTGTTTATAATTTTCAATATGCCGGAGATAATCGCCGGATTGTTTTTTTATCTCCTCACTTACCGGTAAACTTTCAATAACTGTCCAACTCATGCCGGCATCTTCTATAAGTTTCTTTCTTTTATTGATCTCTTCAATAGCCCACACCTCTCCAACTGAAACATCATGCAAAGCAGTGACAACTCCTGTACATCCAGCCTGCCGAATGTCCCACAAGCTAACAGGATCGTTAGTCCCGAACCATCGCATGGTCTGTTCCATCGTCATAGTTGAAAATTTATTCTAAAACTAATTCGGCCTCAGCCGGCTTTGCTGCACCTAATTCTTCACTTCGATTTCCGGGTGACGAGTCGCCAATAATTATTTTTACTTTTCCCGGAGCAAAGATTGAATTGCCATTTTTATCAATTACTGCCAGGAGATCAGGGGTAAGCGTAAAACTAACTTTTTGCGACTGGCCCGCAGCCAGGTTGATTCGTTTAAAACCCTTCAATGCCTGCAACGGAGATCCTTCAACGCCTTCGTGTGATATATATAATTGTATCACCTCATCCCCGGTGCGTACTCCTTCATTCGTTATTGTGACCTCGGCCGATACCGATTGATTTTTGTGAATCGTATTGGATGCCAAATGAAGATCACTGAATTTAAATGTTGTATAGCTTAACCCAAAGCCAAATGGATATAAAGCCTGCCCCTTGAAATACCGGTAAGTTCTGTTGGACATAGAATAATCATCAAACGCCGGAAGATCATTGTCGCTCTCATAAAATGTTACCGGCAATTTTCCTGAAGGACTATAATCGCCGAATAGAACGTCAGCGACTGCTGTTCCAGCGGCCTGACCACCATACCAGTCGTTGATTATTGCCGGTATATGCTCCGACTCCCAGGGAATTGCTAAGGCACTTCCCGTCATCATAACAAATACAACCGGTTTACCTGTTGCACTTAACGCTTTCAAAAAATCAGTTTGTACCTGGGGCAAAGCAATTGTTGTGCGATCACCGCCCCTAAATCCTGGTTGACTTACTTTCATCTCCTCACCTTCCAGGCGTGGCGAGATACCGCCGACGTAAATAATAGCGTCAGCATCTTTAATACTATCCATTAGCCGCGTGAAATCAGGGCTGGTTGTGTCTACAAAATTTATCGCCTTTGAATAAAAGATTTCCGTTTTATCGTGAAGTCTATTTTTAATCCCCTGCAGTACAGTTGTCACAACAGATGGCTGACCATTATAATTTGCCAATTGTGTGTTTGCATTGTCAGCATTTGGACCCAACACAGCAATTTTTTTAATGCTCGTATTAAGGGGCAAGACATTATTTTTATTACGAAGCAGCACGATCGACTCCCTCGCCATTTTCAATGCATGATCTTTATGTGCCTGGCTTTCCAATGCAGTGACCGGGATCTGCGAATATTTTACTATTTCT
>DASXOT010000596.1:0-3776 GCA_036494065.1 Chitinophagaceae bacterium | reverse complement strand
ATTGCGCCACGCGATTTTGAAATAATTTTTGATCATAATAAAGAATTAAGTTTTTTTAACTTCAACCTGCTTGTCAAATTGGCAATTGTGAATGGTGAATTGTCAATGATCCAATTTTTCAAGTTTTGTTTCACCATTGCCAATTCACAATTCACCTATCTCATTCCATCCGCAATGACTTCACCGGGTTCGCGATTGCCGCTTTGATCGCCTGGAAACTCACCGTCAATAACGTTATGAAAATGACGCAAAATCCGGCGAATACAAAAACACTCGCGCTTATGTGAATCCGATAGGCAAAACTTTGAAGCCAACGGTTCATGGCCCACCATGCCAATGGAAAGGCAATGAGCACAGCGATGATCGTCAGTCTTAGAAAATCCTTTGACAACATAATCGCTATGTTGTTAGCAGAAGCCCCAACCACTTTCCGTATTCCAATTTCTTTCTGTCTTTTCTGAGCAGTGAATGCTGCTAATCCAAAAAGACCGAGGCAGGAAATTAAAATCGCCAACGCCGCGAAATATTTCGACAAAATGCCAACCCTGCTTTCTGTGAGATATTGTTTTTGGTACGATTCATCCAAAAAATTATAGTCGAATGGGAAACCGGGATTATAAGAATCATAGAGACCCTGGATTGCTGATATGGTTTGACCCTGATCATCTCCTTTTATTCTCACCATTATCTTATCCCAAATATTTCCCTGTCCTTCCATGACAATAAAACAAGGTTTTACCGCTTCGTGAAGGGACTCGTAATGAAAATCCTTTGCAACTCCAATGATTTGGCGATTGCGATCAAAATACTTTACGTTTTTGCCGACGGGATCTTTCAAATGCATGAGTTTTACCGCTGTTTCATTTAAAATAATGTTTGAGTCTTCATTGCCATAGGTTCTTGAAAAGCTTCTTCCCTGCACCATTTGTATACCCATCGTTTCAATAAAATCATAGCCACCACCGAAGCCCTCGAAATAGTCAGATTCGTTTGGATCTTTTCCTTCCCAGCTTAAGCCGTAATCGCCATAGTTGCGACCGATCATATTATGCCATGTGTAACTCGCATTGACTACACCTGGAATTTTTTTGAGGTCGGCAACAAAAGCGTCTTCGGAACTCTGAATTTTCCCTTCGGAATTAAAACGTATCACGTTGTCCTTATTATAACCGGGATTTGTAGTTTGTATAAAATGAATTTGTTGATACACTACCAGCACCGATACAATTAATAATGCAGAGAGAGTAAATTGGAAAACAATCAGCCCTTTTCTTGAAAACACTTCGGCAAGGGATGATTGAATTTTTCCTTTTAGTATGCTGATGGGTTTGAATCCTGAAAGATAAATAGCCGGGTAGCTGCCCGAAATCAAACCTGTTAACAAAATGATGCCCACTAAAGTGAGAAGCAGGCCTGGATCGTAGCCTAATCGCATGTCTTTGCCGGTTAATTGATCAAACTGGGGTAGAAGTGCCCATACAATCGCGAGGGCAATGACCATTGAAATCGCGGTCAGCATTATAGACTCGGCAAGGAATTGAAATATGAGCTGTTTGCGTCGTGCACCAATTACTTTTTTAATGCCTACTTCCTTCATTCGCCTTGCTGCTTTTGCCGTTGAAAGATTCATGAAGTTAATACACGCAATTAGCAAGATAAAAATGGCGATGATGGAGAACAACCGAACGTATTCCATTTTACCGCCGGTTCGTGAGCCATGACTGAACGTATTCAGAAGATAGTTATCGGCGAATCTCATGGCAAAGACTTTCCGTGTAGTGTCATCAGCGTTTTTTGTTACTACATCCGCAATCTTTTTATTAAAAGCATTGATATCAGTTCCTTTTTTTAGCAGTACAAAATTGTGAGGCCCTGTATTGTTCCATGTTTTTACCCAGGGGTATATATCTTTCATATATTCAAATGAAAGAACAAAATCGAACTGCTGTGAGGAATGCGAAGATGGTTTCTCAAAAACGCCGGAGATAAAGAAATCGTGATCATGCTGAAACCTTACAGTTTTACCAATTAGATTTTCAGTTGTCCCAAATAATTTTCTTGCCAGTTCATCAGATAGGACAATTGAGTTCTTGTCAGCCAATACATCGCTCTTTCTACCATCGATCAATCGGAATGAAAAAATATTAAAGTAGTCCTTACCGGCATATTGCCCCCTGGCCTTTATATTTTTATCTCCATTGGTGAGAGTAAATTTTTGAAACCAATCTGGGGGTGCAAGTGCGGCCGCATATTCTACTTGGGGCATCTGTGTTTTCAATACCTCACCAAGCATACCCGACGATTCATCAGAGATCCCAATTTGCCCCGATGCATTTCGACGTTCCATCAATTGGTAGATCTGGTCATTCTTTTCAAAGAATTTGTCTACGCTCATTTCATCGTGTACCCAGAAATAAATCAAAAGTGCACATGCCAGGCCGGCGGACAGTCCCAGTACATTCAAAAAGGTAAATTGCCGGTCTTTGATCAGGTTTCTCCATGCGATCTTTAAGTGATTTTTAAACATAAAAAAGTTTTTTCGCTTCTGGAATGAGCTTCCAGCCTTAAGCTGTAAGCTGCACGCCAAAAGCCGTGACCTTATAGTTCTTTTTTGATTCTTCATAGGATTTTAATCTCAAAAGGCTAAAGCTTGTAGCTTACAACTCATCTCACTCCGCTCTGAGACTTTTCACCGGGTTGGCCAGGGCTGCTTTTATTGCCTGGAAACTCACCGTAACCAAAGCGATAAGAATTGCCAATACTCCTGCTGCAAAAAATATCCACCAACTGAGTTGTACACGATATTCAAAGTCACTTAACCAACTATGCATCATCCACCATGCAAGCGGAAATGCGATGATACAGGCAATCGAAACCAGTTGAAGAAAATCTTTGGAAAGCAAACCCGCTAAAAGCGCTGTACTTGCTCCAAGTACTTTGCGTATCCCGATCTCTTTTGTTCTTCTTTCCGCAGTGTAAGCGGCGAGACCAAACAACCCGAGGCACGAAATGACAATTGCAAGTGTAGCAAAAACGCCTGCAAGTTTGCCGATCAGAGTTTCTGCTTTAAAATATTGATCAAACTCCTCATCAACGAACTTGTACTCTACCGGGTAACCGGGATTATCTCTTTTGATAGTCGCCTCCATTTTGGCTACATCGGCATGCAAACTTGTAGCTGGCTTGAATCGAACAGATAAAAAATTGGCATAGGTTGGCTGACAAAAAAGAATCAATGGCGCCGGTGAAGCATACATATTATTATATAGAAAATCTTTCACGACACCGACAACAGTATATTTCGATCCATCACCTCTTGTAATAATACTACCCACCACATTTTTCATATTCATGGCTTTTGCCAGCGTTTCATTTATAATAATGTTATTGCTATCCACCGTTGCTTTTGGATAAAAATCCCTTCCTTCCACTAAGTGCATTCCGGCGGTGGAAACAAGTTCGGGGCTCACATAGTCTACGCTCACTAGTAACTGCTTGTTGGGATCTTTTCCCTGCCATCCAAAATCACCTGAGTTACTTCCGTACTGTAGCTCATCTTGCGAGCTTAGAGCAGCATTTTCCACGAAGCCGGTTTCCAAAAGATCATTTTTGATGGTATTAAAATTGTCGAACATTTTACCCTGCAACTCCATGTAAACAAGATCATTTTTATTAAAGCCAAGATCCCTGTCCCTGGCATATTGTATTTGCCGATAAATGATAATAGTCGAAATGATAAGAATGACCGAAATAGTAAATTGAGCAATCACCAGTGT
>DASXOT010000595.1:0-3851 GCA_036494065.1 Chitinophagaceae bacterium | reverse complement strand
ACAAATCTCATCTTTCCAGCTTTTTTTTTGAGCTATCATCTGGCCATCTATATCTGAATATTATCACTTACATATTCTGTGGCCTGATGTTGATGATGATTCTATTTTCAATCGCTAATTACATACTGGTTACAAACCGTGATTTCCTTTATTATGCGGGGTATGCCATTTTTTTGGGTGCGATGTTATTTATGAAAACGTACTGCGATTACAGGATTAGCCAGGGTGTCTTTTTCCTGGAAGCTTATCTCGATTTTGTCATGCAATGTATCGGCATTGCGTTCTACATGACATTCATGCAAAAGTTTCTTTCAGCGCGTGCAGACTATCCCTTTCTCAATAAACTATACACGGGAGGTGTTATTGGGCTGTTAGTTGTGATCGCCTTATTCTCCTACTCTTATTTTTTTACGGACAACTTTATCTTGTTAAATGGAATAGAAAATACGACAAAGACGATTTTACTGCTCATGATGATTGTTTTCCTTGTCTATTGTGTACTTTATTGGAAAAACAAATTATTGAGATATCTTTTCTGGGGAAATCTTTTTTATTTTTTCTTTGCTGTCTTTTCCCAACTTATTATACTTTTTGGACAATTCTTCAATCGCCTCCCATCGGTACTCAACTCCTCACTCTTCTATTATGAGTTGGGGCTATTTCTTGAACTGGTATTTTTTCTAGCGGGCCTGAGTTATAAAAACAGGAGTCAGCTTATAGAACAAACGCGGGAAAAAGAACAATTAAAAATGGAGAATGAGCGCAAGGAGTTTGAAAAACAAATGGCGATTGTTACGGCACAGCAGGAAGAAAGAAATCGAATTTCCGCGGACATGCACGATGAACTGGGTTCGGGTATGACGCATATCCGGTTGATGAGCGAAATAGCTAAAAATAAAATGAAGCAAAATACTCCACAGGAAATAGAAAAAATATCGCAGTCGGCAGACGATGTTCTAAATAAAATGAACGCCATCATCTGGAGTATGAATAGTCAAAATGACTCACTTGATAACCTGATCTCCTATATACGGGCATATACCATCGAATATTTGGAAGGAACGCAGGTGAAATGCAAAGTAAATACCCCAGAGTTCATTCCAGAAAAGCAACTGGTGGGCGACAAACGCAGAAATATTTTTTTATGTGTGAAAGAAACATTGAACAACATGCTCAAACATTCGGGGGCGGTTGAGTTATCTGTCGATATCACAATAGATGCAGAACTACGTATAAAAATTGCCGATAACGGAGTAGGAATAGACCTTCAAAACTTACGAAAGTTCGGGAACGGCCTGCAAAATATTGACAGGCGCATGAAAAGTATCGGTGGTAAATTTCAAATCCGAAAAAATAATGGAACGGAGAGCGTATTCAGTCTCCCCTTATAAAGAATTTTTTCTACCGACGCCTACAAAAAAACAAATCCATCCGCAAATGAAAAAAGCGCCTCCCACCGGTGTAAGTACCCCGATGGATGTGGGCACTGCTTTTCCCCAGGCTGCAAAGGCGGTGATCACATAAAGGGAGCCAGAAAAGAAAAGTATCCCGAAACAAAAAAAATTGCCTGCGTATTTTATCCACTTATTTGGCAACCGGTCATATACAATTGCTATTATTAGCAGTGCAAGGGTATGGTACATTTGATATTGTACCCCTGTTTGAAATACATTAATTGAATCCGGAGCAACAATCTTTTTTAGCCCGTGTGCTCCGAATGCCCCCAACGCCACAGCTATGGTTCCAAAGAAAGCTCCGAGTGATAAAAAGGCTTTATGCATGAAAAATTTTTTCTACTATAGCTTCCAATTTTACGGGCTCATCACCCACAATAATGTCGGCCTGCTCATAATAGATCTTTCGATCTGAAAATTTCTTTATAATGAAAGCCTTCAACTGCTCATTGGTAAGATCCCTGATCAATGGTCTTTTTCCCTTTTCCCCAATTAAGCGATTAAAAAGAACATCAAATGAATTATTGATCCAAATGGTAGTGCCGGTGATGTTCATATAATCGATATTGTTGTAGTAGCAAGGTGTGCCCCCGCCACACGCCATCACAAAATTTTCATTGCTTTCGGCAATGACATGAAGAAGGTCTTTCTCCACAAGACGGAAATATTCTTCCCCATTTTCCGAAAAAATCTCGGTTACAGATTTTTCTTCTTGTGAAACGATCTGCTCATCCAGGTCAAAAAAAGGAATGTGAAGTTTTTCACTTACTAGTCTTCCCCAGTGAGTCTTACCAGACCCCATAAATCCGATGAAAAAAATCTTCATTTGAACAAAACTACAACTCCGCCACCACTCTGCGATATAGCAACGGAGATTAACGGCAAAGTCCATTATTTCGTTAACTTAGTTAATATTTTTACTATTATCGTATTACCCCCTTAGCCAGTATATGATTTTGATCGTTGATGACAAAAAGGAGAACATTTTATCTCTGGAATCCCTTTTAGCACTTCATTCCTTTCCTGTAGACACTGCATTGAGCGGAGAACAAGCATTAAAAAAAATCCTGAAAAATAATTACGCACTAATCATCCTCGACGTACAAATGCCGGGTATGGATGGATTTGAAGTAGCTGAGACAATTTCTGGGTATAGCAAAGTGAAAGATGTACCGATCATTTTTCTAAGTGCTGCCAATACCGATAAGAAATTTATTGCTAAAGGATATAGTTCAGGCGCTATCGATTACATAACCAAACCCATTGACCCGGATATACTGCTTCTAAAGGTCAACACGCTCTATAAACTATATGAGCAGAAAAGAAAGGTTAATGAAATGCAGGTCAAGCTGCAATCGGAAGTGGAATTCCGAAAAAAAGCGCAATATGAAACCAATGAAAAAGCCAATGAACTAAAATCCATTCTCGAATCTATTCCACAAATTGCATTTACCACTGCTAAAAACGGTGAACTTGAATATCATAACAGCCAGTGGTTAAACTATACAAATGGTGATAGTAAGCATTTGCTTACACACCCTGATGATCCTTCGCTGAATGAAGAGCTGAAAAAAATGGCGGCTCGGAAACAACCGCTTGAAATGGAGATAAGGCTTAGAAAAAAAACAGATGAGAAATACCGCTATTACCTGCTGCGTGTTTTACCAGTGAAGGAAAATGGCTCTGTCATAAAATGGGTCGGCAGCTTTACAGAAATCGAAGAACAAAAACAAGCTATAAAAAGAAAGGATGAATTCATTAGCATGGCGAGCCATGAATTGAAAACACCATTGACCAGTATTCAAGGTTACATTCAACTTCTTGAAAGAATGGTCAATGATGAATCATTGAGACCTTATATCGACCGGACAATCGTCCAAATAAAAAAACTCGATACCCTCGTAAATGATTTGCTCGATATCTCAAAAATCGAAAGCGGTAAGCTGAAATTAAATATGAAGAATTTTAATTTCGGAAAAATGCTGGAAGATACAACCGCTATGATGCAGGAAACTTTTCCTGATCATCGGATTGAGCACTCGGGTAATGCAAATGTGATAGTGTATGGAGATGAAGGAAGGCTGGAGCAGGTAATCATCAATTTCCTGTCCAATGCGATCAAGTATGCTCCATCTTCTACCCTGATAAGAATTGAAACGAAAATTGAAGAAAATGATCTGTTGGTGAAAGTAATAGATTCAGGTGTGGGTATTCCCAAAGAGGAGCTATCACATGTATTCGAAAAATTCTACCGAACGGAGGATTCCTCGAAGAGATTCCAGGGCCTTGGAATTGGCCTTTACATCTGTGCGGATATTCTTTCCCGTCACGACTGCAGGTATGGTGTTGAAAGTGACCCGGGCAAAGGATCGACTTTTTATTTCAACATTCCACTTA
>DASXOT010000594.1:0-5064 GCA_036494065.1 Chitinophagaceae bacterium | reverse complement strand
CAGATTTTTTTTCGTGAATAAGGAATAGAACCGCCGGCAGACCAAGATAGAAACAAGATGAAATGGAAGAGTGCGGTAATTTCCTATCGGGCAATGTGGGTTGCCAATCGGCACTCACGCTAATGCCTGCTAATTAAGGCGAATGAACGCTAATAAGATCAACGCCAATAAAACGCGATTTAGAGCAAATTAACGCTAATGGCGCAGAGGCTCACAAGCCCTGAGCATTATCATTTGAAACATGAATTTAGTTCCTTCAAATCCCAGGAAGTCATCTTAGTTTTCAAGTATAATGTTTTGGAAACAAGTATAAATTTTAGAAGCTAAAACCAGTAGGCCTATAGCTTATAGCCTGAAGCATGCGGCTATATAATTGGCGTCGGTTAGCTCTCATTCGCGTTTATTAGTGTGTTTGGCATATAATTGGAAGAACTACTAGCCAAATCATCTTCTCTTTAATTGCACGTAGTCCTGATTAGAACATGAAAGCTGGCCCACAGATCCTGGCGAATGGAAAAACGCGATTTACGGTTTGGTCACCATTAAGTACAGAGATGGTGCTGCATGTCGTGCATCCATTTGACCGAAAATTACCAATGAATAAAAATCAGTTCGGCTATTTTCAAGTGGATGCGGAGGTGGGAGCCGGATGCCTTTATTTTTATTGTCCCGAAAACGAAAAAGACCTTCCTGATCCTGCCTCGCAATTTCAGCCGCAAGACGTTCATGGACCGTCGGAGGTTGTCGATCATTTGGCATATCAGTGGCAGGATGATGACTGGAAAGGAATTCCCTTCAATGAGATTATTTTATATGAATTGCATATCGGTACGTTTACTGAACGCGGAACATTTGAATCGGCGATTGAAAAATTAGATCACCTGGCTTCTACCGGGATCAATACAATTGAAATAATGCCCGTGTCGCAGTTTCCCGGTAACAGGAACTGGGGATATGATGGCGCTTATCCTTACGCGGTACAAAATAGTTATGGCGGTCCCGAAGGGTTAAAGAAACTGGTAGACGCCTGTCATCAAAAAGGCATTGCTGTTTGCCTGGATGTGGTATACAATCACCTCGGCCCTGAAGGAAATTATTTTGAAAGGTTTGGGCCGTACTTCACTGATCATTATAGATCTCCATGGGGCCGGGCTATCAATTTTGACGGGCAATGGAGTGATGGTGTCCGGGATTTTTTTTCTGACAATGCTGTTTATTGGTTTGAATATTTTCATATTGATGGACTTCGGTTTGATGCCATTCATGCCATCTATGATATGGGGGCAATTCATTTTTGGGAATTGATGCATAAGAAAACGGAACAATTGGAGCAGCGGATGGGAAGAAAATTTTACACGATCGCGGAGAGTGATTTAAATGATCCGAAAGTTATAAAAGGGGCGGAACTCGGTGGTTATGGTTTTACGGCGCAATGGTTGGATGACTTTCATCATGTCGTCTATACCCTGGTCGATCGTGAAGAGGGGAAAAAATTGTACGCCGACTTTGGAGATATGAATCAATTAGCCAAAGCGTATAAAGAGGGTTTTGTACATAGCGGTGATTATGTAAAATTCAGGAAGAGAAAATATGGAGCGTCATCGGCTGGTGTGAGTGGCAACAAATTCATTAGTTTTATCGAAAATCACGATCAGTCAGGCAATCGCGCAACAGGAGACCGATTGACGTCGCTGATATCATTTGAAAAAATTAAATTATGCGCCGCGGCTAATCTACTGTCACCTTATATCCCCATGCTTTTCATGGGAGAGGAATATGGTGAACAAGCGCCGTTTTTTTATTTTATCAGTCATTCAGACAAGGAACTGGTCAAGGCTGTTCAGGAAGGAAGAAAGAAGGAATTTGAACATTTTGGGTGGAGTGCTGAACCGCCAGATCCTTTTGAAGAAAAAACTTTTCATGAATCTAAGCTCCAATGGCAAACGATCGGAGAAAAAAAGCATGCGATAATACATGCATGGTATAAGCAGCTTATCCAATTTCGCAAGAGCCAGGCCGCTTTTAAGAATTTTGATAAGAATAATGTATGGGTAAATCTGGTGGGGGAGACTATTGAAATTGGTCGACGTTCAGAGAATGAAAAAGAAAAAATGGTTTGTCTATTTAATTTTTCCGACTCGATTACTTCCTGTATCAGTATCCCTGCAGCTCATTCCTCCTGGAATAAACTAGTCGATTCAAATGATAAGAACTGGGTTATTGACAATCAAAAATGGTTGCCACTTCCTGCCACCGTTCAACCTGAAAGAAAAATTGAAATACCTCCATTAACGGCAGTAGTGTATGGGAATGTTGAATAATTATCCTGCGAATACATATCGGATCCAGTTTAACAAAGGGTTTCCGTTAAACTTGTTTGAAAAAATTATCCCTTATCTGCGAAAGCTGGGTGTGCAAACTATTTATGCTTCACCTATTTTTCAATCAGTCCCCGGCAGTGATCATGGCTATGATGGAACAGATCCTTTGCAGATAAATCCCGAGATCGGCTCAATTGAACAATTAAAGGATATCATTCTTCGCCTTCAAAAAGAAGGTATAGGCTGGCTACAGGATATTGTACCCAATCACATGGCTTTTCATCATCAGAATAGATGGCTCATGGATGTTTTGGAGAAGGGTTGTCAATCCAGGTTTCTCGCGTTTTTTGATATGGATTTGTCTAATAAATTATTTGAGGGAAAATTGATCACGCCTTTTTTGGGAGCGCCTCTGCAGGATGTTTTAGAAAGAAATGAATTGAAACTGGTTTATGAGAACGAGCGATTGCAACTTAGTTATTTTGAAAGCTTCTTTCCACTCAATGCGCAAGGGTATGAGATTGTACTAAATGCTCCTGAATGGGTGGGTGGCGCAAATTGCCAGGAACTATTGCGAAACTTGAAAGATGTCAGTCGGTTAAGTGATATAGTTGAATATGCAAGAAGCTGGGAAGCTTTTTTATCCCAGTTACATAAATGCATACAAATAGACGGAGCAGGGAGGTATTTAAATGATTGGATAAAGAAGATCAACAGCGACAAAGACCCTTTAAAAAAAATAATTGATTGCCAGTATTATTATTTGTGTCATTGGCAGGAAGCAGATAAGCGAATTAACTACAGGAGATTTTTTACAGTCAATGGCCTGATCTGTCTCAACATCCAGGATCCGCATGTTTTTGATCAATATCATTTATTAATAAAATCATTGACAAAGGAAGGATTCTTCACGGGACTGAGGGTTGATCATATCGATGGTCTTTACGATCCTGCGGATTACTTACAAAGATTGAAGGAAATCGCGGACCCGCATCCTTTTATAGTGGTAGAGAAGATTTTAGAACCAGGGGAAATGCTGGCGGATGAATGGCAAACTGAAGGAACAACCGGTTATGATTTTTTATATCTCGTCAATAACCTCTTTACCAATAAAAAAAGCGAGGCAGTATTTACGTCATTTTATAATGAGCTGGTCCATAATTATAGCCCGGTAGAAGAACAGGCTCGTGGGAAAAAGTCATTGATACTTTACCAGTTTATGAAGGGGGAGCTCGATAATCTTTATAGTTTACTGATAAGTATCCTGGATGAGAAAATCTTAAGTACTACTGCAGGGGAAAATTTAAAAACCGCTATTGCTGAATTTCTTATTTGTTGTCCTGTTTACCGGTTTTATGGAGATCAACTGCCTTTTGAGAATAAACATGCAGAAGAAATTGAAAACATTTTGACAATTGTCGATCGGGCCGGGCGTGCAGAATCGGATGCCATTGATGTACTGCGGAAATTATTCCTGGAGTTTCCCTCTACGGCGAGCGAAGAGGAAAAAAACAGAATTCTTCATTTCTATAAGCGATGCATGCAATTCACCGGGCCGTTAATGGCGAAAGGGGTTGAGGATACTCTTATGTATACCTATAATCGTTTCATTGTTCATAATGATGTGGGCGATTCGCCGGCATCTTTCGGGATTACAGGCAAGAAGTTTAACCGGGCCATGATCACGCGGCAAATAAAATGGCCACTCACATTGAATGCAACTTCTACACATGATACAAAAAGGGGAGAGGATGTACGTGCCCGATTAAATGTTCTTTCAGATCTTGCTGAAAATTGGTTCAGCCTTGTTCGCCAATGGATAAAAATGAATGCTGTGCACAAGCAAGGCAACGTACCGGATGCCAATGATGAATACTTTATTTACCAGAATATCGTGGGGGCCTACCCTATGCCCGGTTGTGACGATGAACATTTCGTTGGGCGGATTGAAGCGTATCTTATTAAAGCTTTACACGAGGCTAAAACAAATTCAGGTTGGGTACAACCAAATGTAGAATATGAGAGGGCTACCATCGACTTCATAAGAAAATTACTGGATAGGAATTCGGCGTTTTTCAAAGACTTCACCGATTTCTATCAGCACATCGTTGATTTTGGAATTATCAATTCACTCGTGCAGGTATTATTGAAATTTACTTGTCCCGGAATACCCGACCTGTATCAGGGATGCGAATTTTGGGATCTTAGTTTTGTTGATCCGGACAATCGTCGCCCGATTGATTTCATCCTTCATTCTCAACTGTTGGATGAGATTAATGCGATAAGTTACAAAGGAGAATTATTTACCTCTTTATGGAAGGACCGTTATAATGGGCAAGTAAAAATGTGGTTGACAAAGACCTTGTTGACCTTGCGCCGGCATGATCCGGTTTTTTTTAAAGAGGCGGTATATGTACCGTTGACCATTAAAGGTGAATTTTTAGAATTTGTTTTTGCCTTCGCGCGAAACCTGGATCAAAAATGGCTGATCGTTATCGCCGCACTGCATTCGGCGGAATTGTGCAGGCAACAGAATGTCCAAGACATTTTTCAGGTAGATTGGCGAGATACAAAGATCATATTGCCGCCCGGTGTGAATCATCTGCGGGGAAAGATCCTTCATGAAAACGATGTGAAAACAAACGGGATAATATCAGTCGGTCAGATATTTAAGACTATTCCCTTTATGATTTTCGAGGCGAATAGCGATGGAAACATAGATGGTAATGAGACTTTGCCCCAG
>DASXOT010000593.1:0-3143 GCA_036494065.1 Chitinophagaceae bacterium | reverse complement strand
AATCTTATTTTTTGGTTACCCACGCTTAACGAAAAATCATTTTTATCAACCTCGGCCTTCCCGTCTCCGTGTTCATAAAACCATCCTTCAGTCCTAACGTCTATTTTATAGACTTCAAATTTTTCACGATCAAGATTATTGTCGATTGTCACGGCACTTTTATAGGAAATAACTGCCTCTCCCGAAAAACCGCCTGTAACAAGAGCAATATTTTTTTTCATGGATTGAAATTACAGCGCAAATATTGAGGAAAAATTGTTTAAGTGGAAATAAAATTATGTTAGAACAAGTTGTCAATCGACTTACTTTCATTCAACATCTAAGATGTAAAAATAAGAAAGGTGAAGGATGCATTTGCCTTCACCTTTTTACGACGGAACATATCACCCGTCACTTCTTGGCAGTTGGAAACTGCGTGATTTGTATACAATATAAAAAAAAATGTCAGTAGTGGGAAATATTACGTCCTGATTTTTTTCACAGCACAAAAAATCTATATATGCAGTTTGTCTTTTTTAGCCAATAACTCGTCTACGGTTTCACGATACATTTCATCAGGCACGCAACAGTCCACCGGGCATACCGCGGCACATTGCGGCTCCTCATGAAAGCCCTGGCATTCTGTACACTTATTCGGTGTTATGTAATAGATATCGGTAGCAACTGGAGCATTCTTTTGGTCTGCATCGACGACAGTTCCATCCATTAATGTATAAGAACCTTTGACCGTGGTACCATCGGCAATGGCCCATTCAACCCCGCCTTCATAAATTGCATTATTCGGGCATTCCGGTTCGCAGGCGCCACAATTAATGCATTCTTCCGTTATCTTGATTGCCATAAGTTTAATTTTGGACTTTTAATGTTTGATTTCGCCCTCACAAATATAAAAGGATATAATTCTTATACAAATGATTTTACAGCATCGGGTACGTTGCTTACATAGATTACGAGGTTACATTTTAGGAAACGATACTTCCTGGAAGCAGGTCAAAGAAAAGGCTTCTAGCGAAAACGGTTGGTTTATCCCTGAATTTGTAGAATTGGCGTTAAAGAATATAGCGCATAACTTTTTGGAAGAGCAATATCTTTCGAAGTGGGCAGCGCAATACGGCCTGGTAGAGGAATATAACAATCCCAAAACAGTTGGCCTGGTAACTGCCGGCAATATACCGTTGGTGGGTTTTCATGACGTGTTATCCATTTTTATGTCGGGTCATAAGGCGATAATTAAACAATCTTCCAGAGACCAGGTTTTATTGAAACATCTCACAAGTGTGCTGACGAGTTGGGAATCCGAGGTAGATGATCTGATTCGATTCTCAGATATACTAAAGAACTGTGATGCGTATATCGCTACAGGCAGTAATAACACGTCGCGATATTTTGAATACTACTTTGGGAAGTATCCACATATCATCCGTCGCAATCGGACTTCCGTGGCGATCCTGGGAGGTGATGAATCGGACTATGAACTGGAAAAGCTGGCAGATGATGTATATCAATTCTTCGGTCTGGGTTGTCGTAATGTGACTAAGATATACGTGCCGGCTAATTACAATTTTGAACCGATGCTTTTGGCATTTGAGAGATATAACTACCTGGCAGACCATCACAAATACAAAAACAATTATGATTACAATCTTGCGATCCACATTTTGAATAATAAATTCTACATGACGAATGGTTCTCTGTTGCTGGTAGAAGACTCATCGATGTTTTCACCCATCAGCCAATTAAATTATGAGTATTATTCAGATCAGGATTCTATCCTTTCTTCAATTGCTGACAGCCAGGAGATCCAAAGTGTAATTAGTCGTGCCCAAACCCCATTCGGTCGGTCCCAGTCGCCTGGCCTCTTAGACTACGCAGATGGGGTGGATACCATGGCATTTTTACAATCTCTTTAAAACTTCGCCCTTCTAATTCTGCGTATTTGTCTTTAAATTTGTAGATACACGAAGTACGAAGGTCTTAGTAAATTTCTTGTTAAACTAAATCAGCGGCTTGTTACTGCTTACCGACTGCATTATTTTTGAAGGGCATAAACTTTGTCTTATAATAATTATTTAAAACTAAAAATTCTAATACGCCATGAAGTGGAAACAACTATTGCTGATCGTTTCAGTAAGCGCGGGATCAGCGTTAGCCAGTGTGTGGGGCTATAATAAATTCACACATCATCAAACCGCATTTGTCCAATCGCAGGGAAATATTCCTGCAAACTATGCTGGTTTTTTTGACAAAACTACATCCGGGGACCCTGTCGATTTTTCAAAGGCTGCCAATTCCTCAGTACAGGCCGTAGTACACATTAAAACAAAAATAGCGGCAAAAAAAGTTAGCAATGATTTACCACGCAGCCGTGGTAACGGCTTTGATGACTGGTTCAATCAGTTCTTTGACTTCGGTCCAACCATTATTCCTGAGCAACGCGCATCAGGTAGTGGAGTTTTGATAAGCGAAGATGGTTACATCGTCACCAATAACCACGTGATTTCCGACGGTGAGAAAGGAATTGCCGGAGAGATCATGGTTACGTTGCACAACAAAAAGACGTATAAAGCAAGGGTTGTTGGTAGTGATCCCAATTTTGACCTTGCTGTCTTAAAAATTGATGGAAATAATTTTCCCTTCATGCTCTATGGAAATTCAGACGATGTGCAATTGGGCCAATGGGTGCTTGCCGTTGGCTATCCCCTTTCTTTGGAAACGACTGTAACAGCGGGAATTGTAAGCGCCAAGGAAAGAACAATAGGAATTAACTCACGCCAGGGTCAGTCACCCGTTGAATCTTTTATTCAAACTGACGCGGCCGTTAACCAGGGTAATAGCGGAGGTGCACTTGTAAATACAAATGGACTGCTTATCGGAATTAATTCAGCCATATTGGCCCCCTCAGGAACTTATGCCGGTTATTCATTTGCTATCCCGGTTAATCTTGTTAAAAAAGTAGTAGGTGATATTATCCAGTTTGGGAACGTCCAAAGAGGTTACCTGGGTGTCAGCTATCCCAGCGAAGAATTAAGCGATGAGCAACTGAAGCAAATGGGCATCAAGGAAAATGAAGAAGGCGTTTACGTCTCAGGCGTGGCCCCCGATGGCGCAGCACAGGCAGCCGGTATTAAAAGAGGTGACCTTAT
>DASXOT010000592.1:0-3260 GCA_036494065.1 Chitinophagaceae bacterium | reverse complement strand
CTGGGCTCGGTACTATATGTAGCTGCGCATCCCGATGATGAGAATACAAGATTGCTGGCTTATTTTTCAAAGGACAGGACGTACAGAACAGGTTACCTGTCGCTGACTCGCGGTGATGGCGGCCAGAACCTGATTGGCAATGAACAGGGAATTGAACTGGGTTTGATCCGTACACAGGAGCTATTGTCTGCAAGAAGGATTGACGGCGCCGAACAATTTTTTTCAAGAGCATTTGATTTTGGTTTTTCAAAGGGGCCGGATGAAACCTTTACTAAATGGGACAAGGAAAAAATTCTCAGCGATGTGGTTTGGGTGATCCGCAAATTTCAACCAGATATCATCATCACGCGTTTTCCTACTACTGGAGAAGGCGGTCATGGTCACCACACGGCATCCGCAATTTTAGCCAATGAGGCATTTACTGCGGCCGCGGATCCCAATCGTTTTCCTGAACAATTGAAATACGTGAAGACCTGGCAGGCGAAAAGAATTTTGTGGAATACATTCAATTTCGGCAATACTAACACCATCAGCAGCGATCAGTTTAAGTTCGACGTAGGCGGCTATAATCCATTATTGGGAAAAAGTTACGGCGAAATAGCGGCTGCAAGTCGCAGTCAACATAAAAGCCAGGGTTTTGGCGTGGGTGCTTCACGCGGCGAAGCCTTGGAGTATTTTAAGACAACAGGCGGTACTCCTCCTGAAAACGATATTATGGACGGCGTTGAGTTATCCTGGAAGCGAGTACCGGGTGGCGAAAGCATTTCTAAAATGATCGACGGACTTGTTTCTTCCTTTGATCTTCTGCATCCTGAAAATTCAGTTAAAGGGTTGGTAAATCTGTATAAAGCGATCAACGCTCTGCCGGATGGTTATTGGAAAAATCAGAAGCTAAAGGAGGTACAACAATTAATTGAGCAATGCAGCGGTTTGTTTCTTGATGCCACCACTAATGAACAATTTGCCGTGCAAACGGACTCTTTCCGGATCAATTTTTTCCTAAATAACCGGCTGGGTGTTGATGCAACATTAAAAGGCATTTCTGTCGACAATATGGACAGCGCATTGAACATTCCGCTTGCGAAAGACAAGAATGTAGCAATGGGTAAAATGTTTTTTGTGCCTTACTCAAAACTGATCACACAACCGTATTGGTTAAAAAATAAAATGGAAGAAGGATATTTCAATGTCGCGGACCAATTGAAGATTGGACAAGCTGATGTTGATCCGGCTTACGTGGCTAGATTTAATATAAATATTGAAGGTGAAAATTTTCAGTTCGAAAAGGCTGTCAAATTTAAATTTACAGACCCGGTTAAAGGAGAGGTGTATGAGCCGTTATCCGTCGTGCCACCATATACGTTGAGGGTGACTCCTTCGGTTGTTTTGGCTACTGAAGTGGCGCACTATGAAAAATCCTTTACTTCATACAAAAGCAATAACCTTATTATAGCTCATGAAACAGACGAACTGGATGGCATTAATCATAATGGTAAAAATTTTAAATCTCAGGGACGACTGACAGACTCATTTGTCTTACAAAAAAATCAAGTAGCTGAATTGCAAGATTCGGAATTTCTGAATATCGATCCGGCCATGGGTGAAAAAAAGAATACAGTAAGTTATGGGAGTCCAGGGTTGAGTATTACAAATGACTTTAAAAATAAAACGGGTGAAAATTTGTTTGACCTTGTTAAAATAAACTACGATCATATTCCATTCATCACTTATTTCAGACAATCTCAAAACACAGTTAAGGTTTTTGATCTGAAAACAGTGGGAAAAAAAATTGGTTATATAGTGGGCGCCGGCGACAAAGTTCCAGAGGCTTTGGAGCAAATGGGTTACAATGTTACGCTATTAGGTGACAAAGAGCTTTCCCGCTATAGCCTCCAACAATTTGATGCGATCATTACAGGGGTCCGCGCTTATAATACAGATGAATGGCTGAACAACTATTACGATAAATTGATGAAATATGTATATAATGGAGGCAATCTGATCGTTCAGTATAATACCAATAATAATATTGGACCTGTAAGAGCGAAGATCAGCCCCTATAATTTTGATATCTCAAGAACAAGGGTGACCGATGAGAACGCTGAAGTAAAAATTCTCGATCCCAATCATTCTGTTCTGCATTTCCCCAATGAGATCACGCAGGACGATTTTAAAGGATGGATCCAGGAACGGAGTACTTACCATGCAACAAATTTTGACAGGAAGAATTTCGAAACCGTCTTTTCCATGCATGATCCCGGCGAAGCGGCTGACGATGGAAGTCTCATTATCGCTCATTATGGAAAAGGAACCTTTGTTTACTCGGGACTTGTTTTCTTCAGGCAGTTGCCGGCGGGTGTGCCTGGAGCCTATCGATTATTTGCAAATATTATCGCGCTCAATAAGCAAAAAGCATTTTAAATACAGAATTTGATTTAAGGAATTTAATATATGAATTCTCAGAAACGAACAGAAAATTTAAGGAAGGACATGGCCGGCATATTCGCCATCCTCCTGGGACTGGCAATAGGACTTTTTATCCGCAGAGTAAAAGTGGGACTGCTGATTGGAATTGTGCTGGGGTTCATTGCGATTTCGTTGTTTCGGAGAAAGTAAGTGGGGAATTAAAATTAAAAATGCAAAAGAATTTGGGGACCATCCGGTTGTTGATTTTTTGCATTTATAATTTTGAATCTTGGCCTTACGGTGAATCAAATTGCCGGTATAAATTCATTTTACATTTTGACTTTTGAATTTAGCACCTATGACCAACGATAAGGACAAGATTCCGATATTCAAGACCTGGGCGCGATGGTATGTATTTGTCATTGCCGTGCTGATCCTTCTTATCGTATTTTTTTATTTTTTTACCAGATATTTTTCGTAAGGAGCGCAAAGAAAATTTAAAATGCAAAATTTAAAAGTCAAGGAGATCGGGGAGTTATTAAGGTCTCTGATGTTTTGCATTTTTATTTTGACTTGAATTAAGCATCTATGACCTACCTGGATTGGATAGTCCTGGTCCTCACGCTTACCGCGATTATTGCTTATGGGCTTTATAAAAGCCGCACAACCCATAATCTTGATGGCTATTTTCTTTCCAATCGCAGCATGAACTGGGGATTGATACTGCTTAGTATTATCGGTACGCAGGCAAGTTCCATTACGTTTCTTTCTGCACCCGGGCAGGCGTATACAGATGGAATGCGATTCGTGCAATATTATTTTGGTTTGCCTCTTGCTTCCGTAGTTATCTGTAT
>DASXOT010000591.1:0-6194 GCA_036494065.1 Chitinophagaceae bacterium | reverse complement strand
CTGATGCCGGCAATATAAAAGAAGGATCATTATATACAGATTCCTATGCCGCATTGAGGACAGTGATCCACGAATTAATAAATGACGGGAAAACCGTGATCATTCTTGGCGGGTCCCACGATCTCACGCTTGCCCAATATGGCGCGTATGCAGATAATGGAAAGCTAATTGAAGTTTCCTGCGCAGATGCGCTGATCGATCTGAATATTGATTCACCTTTCCGGCATGAGAATTTTTTAATGGAAATGCTAACATCGGAACCCAATTATATCCGCCACTATAATCATATCGCTTTTCAAAGTTATTATGTACATCCAAGGATGTTGGAAACGATGGACAAATTGCGGTTTGATTGCCACAGGGTGGGCAGCGTGAAAGAAAATATCGAAGAAATGGAACCTGTAATACGAAACAGCAGTTTATTTAGTTTCGACATTACAGCAGTTGCTAATACCTACGCCCCCGCAAATACAGCCTCACCTAATGGTTTGAATGGTGAGGAAGCCTGTGCCTTGCTACGATATGCGGGCATGAGTCCTAACATAAGCAGCATTGGCATTTACGGTTTCGATTCAGCACTTGATAAGGATGAACTGACTGCAAAGCAAATTGCGCAAATGCTCTGGTATGTCCTTGACGGAAGGAGCCGCGGTCGCAAAGAAGTAGAATTGAACCAACGGGATTCTTTTAATGAATATCATATAGCCTTTGCCGAGGTGGAGACTACATTTTTGCAAAGCAAAAAAACAGGACGATGGTGGATGCAATTGCCCAACAAAAGTTTTATTGCCTGCAGTTACAAAGACTATTTACTGGCTAGCAGTAATGAAATCCCCGAGAGATGGCTGCGGGCCCAGGAGAGAGGATAATTTAGTTAATCAAAATTGGCAATTAATTGGAGACAATCATAAAAACAGGTATTTGCTCCTATGGCATGAGCGGAAAACTATTTCATGCTCCATTTATACAAAATCATCCCGGTTATGAGCTAACTGCTATTGTTGAAAGACATAATGAGGAATCCAGGCAGCGATATCCAAAATCGAAATTATATCGGTCAGTTGAAGAGTTGATTGCGGACGAATCCATTCAACTGGTTATAATAAATACGCCTACTCATTTACATTTTGAAAATGCAATAGCTGCATTACAAGCTGGTAAAAATATTGTTGTGGAAAAACCTTTCTCTGTATCTGTAAAACGAGCAGAAGAAATAACCCGGTTGGCAAAAAGCAAAAACCTATTTATAAGTATTTACCAGAATCGTCGTTACGACGGAGATTATCATGCAGTAAAAGAAGTAATTGACAAAAAACTTTTAGGCGAGTTAAGAGAGGTGGAGATACACTATGATCGTTATCGTCCAGCGGGTACTGGTAAAGCGCATAAAGAAGGCGATTTGCCCGGTGCCGGGATTATTTATGATCTCAGTCCTCATTTGGTTGACCAGGCTTTGCAATTATTTGGCTGGCCGATGGCGATATATGGAGATGTGTGGAAAATGAGGGATGATGTGATCGCCAACGATTATTTTGAAATGCTTTTATACTATCCCAAAATGAGAGTAAGGCTAAAAGCCACTTGTGTAGCGAGAGAAGCAATACCCGCATATATATTGCATGGTATGAAGGGAAGTTTCATTCAGCAACGTTCCGATCTTCAGGAAATACAACTAAACGCTGGCGCTACGCCATCGTTGCAAAGCTGGTGTCCGCCTCCGGACCATCCGGACGGGCTATTGCATACGGAAGTAAATGGTGAAGTGATCAGAAAGGAATTGACTTCAATTCCCGGCAATTACATGTATTACTATGACGATGTCTACAAAGCCTTGACAGGACAAGCACCCAATCCAGTGTCAGCCGAGGATGGAATTAAAACAATCAAAATTATCGAGGCCGCATTGCGAAGCTCGGCTGAAGGAAGATCGATTAATCTTAACGAATAGTGTAAAATGCAAAATTTAAAATGAAAGAAGTTATAACCGTTTTTAAATTTCTCATTTTGAATTTTACATTGATGGCTTTAACCTCTTGTGGAATTCAAAAACAGGTTTCCCGATCCGCGGAATATCTATTGAAGGACTCCTCACTTTCCTCTGCCCACGTTGGAATCAGTCTGTTTGAACCAGCCGAAAATAAATACTGGTATAACTACCAGGGTGATCATTTTTTTGTTCCAGCCAGTAACACAAAAATACCTACCTGTTATGCAGCTATGAAGTACCTGGGAGATAGCTTAAAAGGAATCCTTAAAGTTGAAACTGATACGGCAATTATTATATTTCCAACCGGAGACCCAACATTGCTTCATGAAGATTTTAAAAATCAGCCAGTAGTGACTTATTTGCAAGGAGTAGTTAAAAAGATTTACACCACAGATCTTACATGGAAGGAAAATCCACTCGGGCGTGGGTGGTCATGGGACGATTATAACGATGATTATATGGCAGAGAGGAGTCCCTTGCCTGTTTATGGCAATTTGATAAAATGGACACAGGAAAAGGCAAATAACGAGTCAGCAGTTGTTTATTCAACTCCTGAAGTAAATTGGAAAGTCAATTTTGACACTTCAGAGAAAGATAACTTCTTTGTTTTTAGAAAAATTGATGAGAATAGCTACGAAATCTCCGAAGGCAAAGAAAAATTAAAACAACAATCTGTTCCCTTTGTAACCAATGGAATAAAAACCGCTCTTGAGCTATTACCAGACACAATCCATCAGGCCATCGATCTGATTTACCCTAAATCATTTTATAAAATCGTTTCTAATCATAACAATAAAATCCAGGCCATCCATTCCCAGCCTACCGACTCGCTTTTAAAACCAATGATGCACCGAAGCGATAATTTCTTTGCTGAACAAAGCCTGCTGATGGTAAGTAACGAATTGACCGGCATAATGAATGACCAGAGAGTAATTGATACGCTATTAAAAACAGATTTTAAAGATTTGCCTCAGAAACCGCACTGGGTAGATGGTTCAGGCCTTAGCCGCTATAATTTATTCAGCCCGCAGGATTTCGTTTTTATTCTGAATAAAATGAAAACCGATTTCGGGATGGAAAGAGTCAAAAATATTTTGCCGACAGGTAACGAAGGAAGCCTGCATAACTACTATTTGCCCGAGGCTGGGCATATCTTCGCAAAAACCGGCTCTCTTTCCGGGGTTGTTTCCATTAGTGGCTTTCTCTATACTAGAAAGAATAAATTATTGATCTTCTCTGTATTGGTTAACAATCAAAATACATCGGCGGCTGAAATCCGCCGGGCTGTAGAGAAATTTATTGAAGGAATCAGAAACAAGTTTTGAAAAGCGATCCTGTGTTTCTTCGTGTAATCGGGCTGACTTATTGTGGTCGCCAGATCCGATAGATCGCTTATAGGAACTGCGCAGAAACAAGATACCGCCAGTCGTAATTGTCTTTCTCATAAGCGGTTCCTGGCTGGATCTTCTTATTGATAACCTCCTCTTTTAAAATTTTTTCATTTACTAATTTTCTTTTTGCTTCATGGATCATTTCTTGCATGGCGGGTAATTGCATCCATCCTGATTGCGGAGGCCCGAGACCGATTTTATCTTTTCTCCATGTAATGGAAGATGGCAAATTATTCTCCATTGATTTTCGCAGGATCCATTTCGTCCAACCATCCCTTATTTTAAAATTGGCCGGAAGTAAAAAAAGAAACTCAACTAGTTCATAGCTCAAAAAGGGTAGCCTAACCTCCCTGCCATTTGCCATACTGTTACGATCCGCATATCGCAAGAGTTCTTCAAGGCCATGGAGGCGGGTATTGAAGTATAAAACACCATTCAGCGAAAAAATGGGCGGCGTTGTATAATATGCCTCCGCACTTTGAAGATGAACAAAATCCTTCGTGAGGTCTTCCTGTCTGAGAGCATGTAATAAATACTGGCGTTCTAAGAAAACAGATGCAAAATCGGGAAATAGGGCTCCAATAATATTCCTGATGCCGAAACTTTCAGTAATCCCCAAATTCTTTGCTTTCCCCACCTCCCCGCTTTTCATCAATTTTCTTAGACGAAAAAGTTCCTGCCAATACCATTTATAGTATTTGTGATAACCGGCGATTGTTTCATCGGCGCCTTGTCCATCCAGCAACACCTTTACATTGTTTCGCCTGGCTAGTTCAAAAACCTTGTATTGTGGCAGAGCACTTGCACTTCCAAATGGCTCATCCTGTTGTCGAACCACTTTTTGAAAAAGCGGGTAAATCTCTTCGTCTGTAATTTCAGTTTTAGCAGATTGAATGGAATATTGTTTTGCCACTTCATCAATGTACTTATCTTCATTTTTTTCAAACTGTGGAAAAATGGCCGAAAATGCCTGGAGAGATCGACCCGTAGAATTTCTTGAAATTGTCGCTGCAATCGATGAGCTGTCAAGTCCGCCACTGAGGCTCATTCCCAGGGAAACATCACTGCGCAGTCTTCTTAGAACTGACGTATGAAACAAATGACTGAATTTGTCGATTGCTTCTTTATCGGAAATTCCTTTTTCCTGGCGTTCGACATCAATGTCCCAATATTGTTCAACGACGACTGAAAAATCCTGCTTCGGTTTTATTCTAAGAAAAGAAGCCGTGGGCAATTTTTTAACATCTTCATAGAATGTTTCGTCCGGCCGTTCAGGGTTATCTGTATAACCAATGGTAAGAAAATTAAAAAGCATCTTTTTATTGAACTCCTTACCCACATCCAGTGGCCAAAAGGCCTTTATTTCAGAGGCAAATAAAAAAGACTGCCCGCGTTTATCAAAGATGTAATGAATGGGCTTCTCACCAAATCGATCCCTGGCCGCGAAAAATTCCTTTTCCTTTTCATCCCAGATTGCAAAAGCAAACATTCCATCAAAATATTCAAGGCAATCCTCCTTCCAGCAATCGTATGCAGCCACCAGGACCTCCGTATCGGTTTGCGTTCTGAAGGAGTATCCCTTTTTCCGTAATTCTTCTCTTATTTCTATGTAATTATAGATTTCACCATTGTGAACGATGATGTACCTGCCTGAATAGAGGAAAGGTTGAGCGGCTGCTTCACTGAGATCGATAATGGACAGACGCCGGTGTCCAAACAACACCGTTTTATCACTATTTTGCCAAAACCCTTCACCATCTGGCCCGCGATGAGAAAGAGCGTCAGTCATTTTTTTTAAATGGTCTTCACCATAGACGGAAGCTGTTTGTATAATACCTGCAATACCACACATGAATTGTTTCAAGATACAAAAAGCCAATGAAACGATATCTGAGAAACCGCCTCTTTGGTTATCGCGAGTTGTATGATCATTTATTTGCCATTAACCAAAACTGCAATCAAAGACGTTAAGTTTTCTATACCTTTCACGCTGAAAAGAAAACAATATGACATTTAAAAATGCAATCAGTTGGTTCGAAATCCCAGCTAATGATCTTGATAGAGCTCAGAAATTCTATGAAACAATTTTTGAAATTCAAATGATCCCCCTCGAAACCTTTCACATCAAAATGAGACTATTTCCCGTAGAAGATATGATGACTGGCATTGGTGGGGCACTTTGCAAAGGAGAAGAATTTTACAAACCATCCTTAACAGATGGCCCTCTCGTTTATCTTAATGCAAATCCTGACGTACAGAACGTCCTGGACAAAATTGAAGGCGCAGGAGGTAAGATTATTGTTCCTAAGACACAAATATCTCCGGAATACGGCCACATGGCTATTTTTGAGGATACTGAAGGCAATCGGGTGGCATTACATAGTGTGCCTTCCATGTAAAAGAATACCCTGAAAATTCAGGATATTCTTTTCAGGTAATAATTATTTCTTGCGGGTAAACTTTATCTCCATCATTTTTATTTCTTTTCCATCAGGACCCGGCCCGTACATTTCCATTGTTTGATTATTGTCGTCTGCAAGTTTCATTACTTCGCGAACGTGCATATCCTTGCCTGTTACCGGGTCGGTTTCTGTTCCTGTGAGAGTTAATGACTTTGTAGCAGCATCCCAATTTCCCTGCATATTCATAATACCGCTGCCCATATTATCTATCGATGAACTGACAAACATCTTTTTTGCATTATCAAATCCTATTGTACTATGTCCTTCATAAGGCATTCCCATGGCAGCTCCCTTGAAAACAGATTCCTGGTAAAGTCCATTTAATACCATTTTCTTGGTACAGGTGCCGTTGTT
>DASXOT010000590.1:0-2711 GCA_036494065.1 Chitinophagaceae bacterium | reverse complement strand
GGCTTATTTCCCTGGAGGATGTCATTAAATGTTTCCTTTTTATTTTCTGTTTCCATTCTCTTTTTAGTTATTAATGAGCGATAATCTTGCCACTTCCAACGGGAACTACTGGTAACGCTGTGCCCCTGGTGTCTTTATGGTAAAATTTACCACGGAGAATCGGAGGCACGGAGCCACGCCGAGAGTACCCCTTATTATTTAATTCTCCTAATATTACTCTTCAATCACTTTTTCCATTTGCATGCTGCGGCTGCCTTTGATCAATATATTCGAGTCTTCGAATTTTTGCTTTTGAAACCAGTCCTTTACCTCAGAAGAATTCCTGAATTGCATAAAGGGATGATTAATCTTTTGAAACTCGCTTCCAACCAACACCACTTCTTTCCATTGATGAGTCTTTATCTGCTCAATGAGTACTGAGTGTTCTTTTTCGCTTTCCTTTCCTAACTCAGCCATGGAGCCGAGTACCAGTATCCCGTCACCCGGCATTTTTGCAAAATTGTCAATGGCGAGTTTCATGCTGCTTGGATTAGCATTGTAGGCATCCAGGACAATTTTATTGCCTCCTTTTTGTATCAATTGTGACCGGCTGTTGGAAGGTGAATAATTTTCAATGGCTAACCTGATCTTTGATTCAGGTACTTTAAAAAAGTTTCCAACTGTAACAGCAGCCAGTACATTGGGTAAATTATATTCTCCAACTAATTGTGTTTTTATTTTCTTTTCATCAAGGCCTTGCAAAATTTCTATTTCTAATAAGGGATCATTTTTCAATGCCTTTCCGATCACGTGAGCATCACCTTTTGTTCCATATTTAATAATACCGGAAATGCCTTTGCTCATTTGCTGTAAATATTCATAATCCCACATTACAAATGCAAAGCTGTGCGTCAGTGTTCTTAAATAATCAAACAATTCGCCCTTTGCTTTTCTAACGCCTTCTTCGCTTCCGAAACCTTCGAGGTGAGCTTTACCACAATTGGTGATGAGCCCATGGGATGGCATGGCGATTTGACAATAAGAGGCTATCTCACCAATATGATTGGCCCCCATCTCGATCACTGCCATCCCGGCATCGTTTTTTATTTTTAAAATAGTGAGGGGAATGCCAATATGATTGTTGAGATTTCCTTCGGTGGTATAAGTTTGATAAGTAGTGGCAAGAACTGAATGAATTAATTCCTTGGTGGTCGTTTTCCCATTGCTGCCGGTAATAGCTAAAAATGGAATGGAAAACTGTGCACGATGATATTTAGCCAATTGTTGTAAGCTAGTAAGTACATCAGCAACCAGGATCGTTTTATCGGGGATTTGATAGTGCCCTTCGTCAATTACCGCACAGGAAGCGCCGTCTTCGATCGCTTTTTTAGCGAATTCATTTCCATTAAAATTAGGCCCTTTTAATGCAAAAAAAATATCTCCTTTGCTTAGCTTGCGTGTATCCGTCTGAACGGATGGGTATCTCTTGAAAATCTCGTACAATTCGGGAGTATTCATCTCGCAAAAATAATGAAGACTTGTCGTTCCGGGTTGTGCGCATAAATAGGTGGAAATTGAACTTTTATAAAAAAAGATTGTAATTGGAAATCAGATATGCCCAGGGAATAAATGCATGGAAAGATTTTCATGATAACATTCACCAGTTTATTTTGGCGAAAAATGTGAAAGATATCGCTGAAATAGGCGGCGGAGCGAATCCTCTGTTATCGGTCGAATTCATTGAAGAACACGAACTAAATTATCACGTGATTGATATATCAGCAGACGAATTATCGAAAGCGGATCCACGCTACAAAAAAATAATGCTCGACATTGAAAAAAAGGATATTGGCATTCCAGGTCAATATGAACTGGTTTTCTCTCAACTTACCGCCGAACATATAAAAGATATCCAAAGTTTTTATAGAAACGTGTTTAAGCTTCTTAAACCAGGAGGTAGTGCCTATTTCTTTTTTGCCTGTGTAACCACGCTTCCCACCTTTCTTAATTATATTTTGCCCGAATTCATCAGCAAGGCAATTCTCTTAGTTTTCCAACCTTTTAGAAAAAATGAGAAACACGGAAAATTCACAGCCTACTACAAGTGGTGTGTGGGACCTACCAGGAAGAATATTCGGAGATTCGAAAGTCTTCGATTTGAAATAGCAGTATATACCGGTTATTTTGGCCATAGCTATTATCAAAGAATCGGGCTATTGAACAGGTTAGAGAAAATCAAAACGAATTTCTTATTGAAACATCCTAATCCCAATTTCTGCAGTTATAGCCATTTGCTTTTAGGAAAGCAGTACGACGAGCCTACTTAGAATTTTCAAAATGCGAATGTGATAAAACAAAAATCCCAGCATCACTGCCGGGATCTTTGTTTTGTTCTATAGTTAGCAAATTATGTCTTGCGGGTATTCTGGCGACGGCTTTTCCACCAGTTACCAGTTTTGCGTTTGTTTCCTTCGGGGCTGCCCATGCGATCCATTGCGCAGCGGAAACCGAGTGTATTTAATGACTGATCTTCCTCAAGGAAACGGCGGGTGCCGGGGCTCAACCAATAAGGACGATCGTTCCAGCTACCACCTTTGTACACCCTTGAATGATCGCTGATCAATGTAGTAACACCATATCCGTAGGATGACTGTGATAAGCTATCACCGTCAAGATAGTTAATAACGTTTCCGCGTTGATAGTTCCGACGATTGCGGCTTTCGGAATCAGTT
>DASXOT010000589.1:0-4577 GCA_036494065.1 Chitinophagaceae bacterium | reverse complement strand
AGCAGATGGTATCAATGAAGATGCCGACTATTTTGGAAAAGTGTTTGATCAATTGCTAAATCTTTGGCAGACCAATGAAGACGTAAGAAAAATGATGTTTGACGAGCGCATCGGAAAAATGGCTGCACAATTGGCCCGGGTTGATGGGATAAGAATCTGGCATGATCAGGCGTTGATCAAGCGTCCCTGGGCCAATCCCACGGCCTGGCACCTCGACACGCCATTCTGGTCTTTCTCGGATCGTAATGCTATCTCGATCTGGGTAGCCCTGGATAACGCGACTTTGGAAAACGGCTGTTTATTTTTTATTCCCGGATCGCACAAGCAAACAAATTTTGATAAGATAACGATTGGGAAAAACATGGATAGCATTTTTGAAGTGTATCCCCAACTAAGAAATACGGCCCCCGCCGCTGCTGCTATGAAAGCAGGTAGTTGTTCTTTTCACAATGGCCTGACGATCCACGGCGCCAATGCTAATATGACAAACGGCTTCCGCCGTGCGATGACCTGCGCTTTCATGCCGGAGGGTAACGTGTTTAACGGCGAACCGAATATTTTGCCGGATTCATATTTGCAGACGTTAAAAATCGGCGATGCATTGGATAACAATGATCAAAATCCGCTTATTTATCATTCCGAATTGAAGTCAATAATTGATTGAACGTACCAGGCAAATCCAGGTTTATTAATTTCATCCCGGATAATAGCGCCTTCTGATTCCATTTAAAACAAAAAGTTTTGAAGAGAAGCACTTTTATAGTACAGGGAACTGTAATAGCTACGGGACTTCATTTCAAAAAATTATTGCCTTCCACAATTGGTGCGGTCGCTGACGACAAATCACTTTACTCACATTTTAAAGATCCTGCCAGTATCTATCGACCATTTGTTCGCTGGTGGTGGAATGGTGATAAAATTGAAAAAAGTGAGATAACGCGCGAACTTGGCCTATTAAAAAATGCTGGCATAAGCGGAGTTGAAATCAACCCAATCAAATTTCCTGCGAAAACAAATGACCTGGGAAAACGATCGGTTCAATGGTTAAGTGAAGAATGGATCGAACTTTTGCAATTCACGTTTGAACAGGCAAAGTCCCTGGATATTACCTGTGATTTATTAGTCGGTTCAGGTTGGCCGCTTGGAGGCGAATGGCTCGAAGAGGAAGAGCATTCACAGATAGTAGTGATCGGAACAAAAACGATTGAAGGACCCCTCACATATGAAACAAACCTGTCAGAATTATTTAAAGAAGCTGACCCGGCAATTTATTCTCCTTACAAAGAAAAAAAACTTGAACTACTCTCTGTTAAACTGCTTCCTCTAATTGTAAAAACAGCTGGAGATGCAAAAGATATCTCCGGCAAAATCGATGGCGAAAAATTTAGTTGTCAAATACCTAGAGGGAAATATGTTCTATATACCCTGGTTAAGATCAAAAGTTTTATGCAGGTCATCCAGGGCGCTCCTGGTGCCACAGGTCCCGTGCTCAATCATTTTAACAAACAGGCTGTAGAAAAATATCTTTCACATATGTCGGCAACTATACAGCAAAAGCTCGGACCACTGTCTGGCCGCATACGTGCTTTATTTATCGATAGTCTCGAGCTGGAAGGAGCTAATTGGTGTAACGACATGCCGGCTGAATTCAAAAAACGAAGAGGATATGATATCGATCCCTGGCTGCCTTTTTTATTATATAAAATAGTGGCGATGGGCAACACGTTTGTATTTGAGTATGGAGTGGAGTATGGAGCAGAGTTCAAGGATATGATACAACGCGTGCGATATGATTTCGAGTTAACAAAGGCTGAATTACTGAAAGAAAGATTTCTTGAATCATTCATAACCTGGTGCAAAGAAAATAAAGTTCAATCCCGCGTGCAGGCTTATGGAAGAGGATATTTTCCGCTCGAAAGCAGCTTTGAAGCGGATATCCCTGAATGTGAAACGTGGCTTAGGCCGGGGCTGGGTTTGGAAATGGGTGAAACGGATTACCGCATTGGCAGGGCTTACACAATGGTCAACAAATACGTTTCATCGGCAGCTCATTTGAAAGGTAAACGCCATGTCAGTTGCGAAGAGTTGACGAATATTCATATGGTTTTTAATGAATCACTTGAATTAATGAAGATCGCAAGCGATCAAAGTATTATTTCCGGCGTCACCCATTCTATTCTTCATGGCTTTAACTATTCACCGCCAGACGCTTTGTTTCCCGGCTGGGTGATCTATGGGTCATTCATCAATGAGAGAAACCCCTGGTGGAATTATTTTTACTATTTCATAGAATATAAGGCAAGGCTATCTGCTATACTGCAACAGGCCACGATGTTTGCAGATATTGCCATCCTCACGGCGACGGCTGATCTGTGGAGTATTTATGGTGCACAAAATGACCCCTTCCCTGTCACAATGTATCCCGATTGGCAAACACTAATTTGGGAAGCCATTCATAAAAATGGAAATGGCTGTGATTATGTCTCTGAAAAAGTAATCCAGGATTGTACTGCGCAAAATGGATTTTTAAATTACGGTCAGCGAAAATATCGCACTCTTTTTATTATCCAGGTTGAAAGAATGGAACCTGCTACAGCAAAGAAATTATTTGATTTTATTTCTTCAGGAGGGCGGGTTTTTTGCATTGAATCCTATCCTGAAAAATCATATGGATTGAATAATTACCTACAAAATGACGAAGAGCTAAAAACCTGGATCGATCGCCTGAAGAATTATCCGGATCAGTTTATTTTCTTGAAAAAACCAGAGAAGGATTTTTTACAATGGTTTAGAATTATCCAGGAAAAATATCAGATAACTCCCTATGTAAACATTAACTCTCCCAATCCATTTGTTTCTCAGGTGCGCTACCAGGCGAAAGAGGCGGAGATACTTGTATTCATCAATTCAAGCTTGAACGATAGTCACGAGATCGTAATCAATTTGTCCGATGAAATTGTTTCGGGTAAACAACCATGGCTATGGGATCCCGAAACTGGCGAGCGATACCGGATAGTTATGGACAACAAATCGATCAAATTGGATATGGGTCGCGCCGAATTGAAGCTACTTGTTTTCGACAAGGGAAAAAACGCTCCTCCTCCCGTCAACACAGTAATTACGAGTAATAAATCTATTGAACTTAAAAATACATGGAGTGTGACCGGCAATCATATCGATGGATCAACGATAAAGAAAGAAATGAAAAACCTGGAAAACCTAAAGGACGTTCCGGAATGGGTGAATTTTTGCGGAAACATTGTTTATAAGACTAAATTTGAATTAAAGGAAATAACGCATACAGAGAGGATTAACCTGGGGAAAGTATATGGTGTTTCGGTCTTAACTATCAATGGAAAAAATGCTGGAACTAAATGGTACGGCCAGCGGATCTATCAAATAGGTAAATTTTTAAACAGCGGCATGAACGAGATCGAAATTCAATTGACAACTACAATGGGTAATTACATGAAAACGCTAAAGGATAATCCTATTGCGCAATTTTGGACCAATGAAGGAAGAACCATCCAACCCCTGCAGCCAATCGGTATGCCCGGACCTGTAACAATCTTTTAATCATGATGCCTGCCATGCTGAAAAAATCTAGCATTATAGTTTTTTTCTGTTGCAAGTTTTTACTTTGTTTCGGCAAGGACTATCCCGCTTCATTGTTTGGCATCTCTTCAGATGGAGTCACGTTGAACACGCGATCGATACAATTCGCCATCGATTATATTCATCAGCAAGGCGGCGGAAGATTAGTTTTTGATGTGGGGCGTTTTCTTACCGGCACTGTTCATCTCAAATCGGGTGTAACTCTTCACCTGCTGGACGGTGCCGTAATCGTCGGTTCTTTAAATCCCCTGGACTACGACAAAGAAAATCTAACCGCCTTAATCCTGGCAAAAGATCAGCGCGATATAGCTATTACCGGTAATGGTTTGATTGATGGCCAGGGCCGGCAGGTAGCGAGAAATGTCATTGAGCTTATTCATAAGGGGCTAATCAAAGATTTATTTCGTAACGACCGGCCCGAGGTCGAAGACAGGCCGATGCTGATCTATTTCCGGGGCTGTGAAAATGTTCTTATAAAAAATATAACCCTACACAATGCTTCAGCCTGGGTCCAGACCTATGACCAATGTAAACACCTGCAAATAGATAGTATCAGGGTAGACAGCCGTGCATTCTGGAATAACGACGGCTTTGATATTGTCGACTGCGATAGCGTAAGCATTGCCCACTGTTACATCGATGCTGATGATGACGGGATCTGTTTAAAATCCCATGACCCGGAAAAAGTCTGCCGAAATATAATGATAAGCAATTGTACCATTCGATCAAGTGCCAATGCCATTAAGTTTGGAACTGCGTCATTGGGCGGCTTTCAGCACATACACATTTCAAACATTAAAGTATTCGATACCTATCGGTCGGCTATTGCGCTCGAAGCGGTTGATGGAGGTTTCATCGAAGATGTCGAAATAGACAGTTTGAATGCGACGAATACCGGTAATGCCATTTTCCTTCGTATCGGAGAACGAATAAATGGAAAAAAGGGAAGGATGGAAAGTATC
>DASXOT010000588.1:0-3414 GCA_036494065.1 Chitinophagaceae bacterium | reverse complement strand
AAAATCCTGCTGTTCCTGATCATAACTATTGTGACGGTATCATGCAAGAAAGATTTCAAGCCCGGTAACACAGCGGCTGTAAAAGCCGCTAATGGTTGGTGGGTGACATTTAAATTAGGCGGAACTGATGTATATGGTCTGGGTACTTTCTTTCTGAACACATATAATACTTCCGCTAATGATGATTCATTGTGGGTAGATGATTTGGAAAACTCCTGGGAGTTCAAATGCAAAGCGAAAATTGATTATAGCAACCTTACTTTCGCTACCACTAACGCCCAGAATCAGTATTATAACATTACTGTAAATTTCACGGACGGGAAAATTTTAACCAAGGCCGGAAGATCAAAAAGCGGTCTGGCAACTGATAGCATTTATTTCAAGGCCAATTTCTCCGATGATCCCTCAGACATTTATGAGATTAGTGGGACGGCAAGAACAGGCCTTATTGAAGATGATTACTGAGATAATCGATCGCCGTCAGCAAGTAGACGGCGAGCTGCCGATTATCGATAATAAATAAAGCTTCATCCGAAAATAACCACGGAAAGAAGGCTAAAATGACAAAACCTAATAGCGTTATTAGGTTTTTTTGTTTCAAACAACCACAGCTTTTCATGATTCATTTGTAAAAATTCACGCTTTAGCAAATAAGTCATTTAGAGTATGAAGCATGTTAGGTGATATTGTTGCCTTAAACATGAATTTTCATTGTTCAACCTAAATCACATGCTGATGAAAAAAGCTACACTGCTTATTGCATTGCTGTCACCTTTTCTGTTTGTGGCAGCCCAAAACCGAACGATAACCGGAAAAGTAACAGACGAAAAAGGAAACCCACTAGCAAATGCTTCCATCGTTATTAAGGGGAAAAATTCTGGTACCACATCGAGCGCTGATGGTTCTTTCTCATTCTCCGTTCCCCCAAGTGCTTCTGCCATTGTGGTGAGCTATGTAGGATTACCCGATAAAGAAGTAAAATTAACAGCCACCACGGTGTACAGTATCGCCATGGACGCAGCGAATAAAAATCTACAGGAGGTAGTGGTTGTGGGATATGGAACGCAGGCGAAGGCAAATATAACTTCCTCCGTAAGTACAGTCAAAGCTGCAGAGGTGGAGAATAGGCCCTATACGTCCGTGGACCAGGAATTGGAGGGAAAAGTAACTGGCTTGCAGGCACCAGTAGCAACAGGCCAGCCGGGAGCCTTCCAGGAGATCAGGATCAGGGGAATTGGATCAGCTACTGCGGGAGCGGACCCTCTTTTTGTAATAGACGGAATGATCGTTAATTCAGGTGATCTTACAGGTCTCACTACAACTGCTAATGCACTGGCAGGAATCAACCCGAACGATATTGAAAGTGTAACTGTATTAAAAGATGCGCAGGCTACATCGATCTACGGATCGAGAGGTGCAAATGGAGTTATTATCATAACGACCAAAAAAGGCCGCATTGGTAAAACAAAAATCAGGGCCGACATAGAAGTAGGTGCTAACAAGATGGCCAAGCTTCCTGACAACGCGCGTTTTTTGACTGCGAATGAATATATCACGTTGCTGAGAGAAGGAGTAATTAACGCAGGCGGATCACAGTCCGATGCTGATTTCTATGCACAACTTTATGGAGAAGGAGATGGAGTCAATACTAACTGGCTCGATGCCATCACACGTACCGGTTCACAGCAACAATATAATTTGTCTGCCAGCGGAGGTGATGCTAAAAATCAATTCTATATTTCCGGCGGATATTTTTCTCAGCAGGCAACCGTCCTGGCATCCGATTTCAAGAGATATTCTTTTCGCACAAACTATAAGCATATTGCCAGCGATAAGCTAAATTTCACCGTAAACTTAACCGGATCAAATGCCATTCAAAGGACGCCCAATAATGGGGGCGCATTTTCCAACCCCGTTGGTGGTCTTCCTTTCTTAAGACCCACGCAGGACCCTTATAACCCGGATGGTTCTTTGAATATTAGCACCGATGTAAATGATCCAAAAGCCTTCAATGACGGCCAATATAACCCTCTTTATATTGCCAAATACGATAAGTATAATACGAACACCGCATTGATACAGGGAAATGTAGGTGTTGAATATTCGATCTTAAAAAATCTGAAATTTTCTACGAGGATCGGCATCGACTATAACCTTGTTGAAGAATACAATTTCTGGAATCAGTTCCATGGAGATGGTGTCGGGTTTGCTGGCCTTTTACAAACCAACAATTCCCGCTTCTTCAATTGGATTTCCACCAATCAATTTGATTATGGAACTTATTTCGGAAAGAGCAGCAAAATAAGGCTCGACGCAAAGCTGGGATATGAAGTGCAGAAGAATAAAGACTATTTTGTTTACTCAGCGGGCCAGGGTTTCCCTCCTACTAATCAACTCTTTTATAGCATCAATTCAGCTACTCCAGTCGGTGCTTCTTCTTCCGCATCTGACTATGATTTTGCGGGCATTTATTCTTCGGCTAGTGTAAATTATGATGGCCGATATGTTTTGAGCGCTAGTTTCAGAAGAGATGGTTCATCAAGGTTCAGCGAAAATCATTTGTATGGCAATTTCTGGTCGGCAGGAGGTGCATGGAATATCAACAAAGAAAATTTCTTTAGCAATGTAAATTTTGTCACTGACCTAAAACTTCGCGGCTCCTATGGAACAAGTGGTAACGCTGCTATCGGGGATTATCAATGGAGACCTACTGTGCATTATGGAGTTAACTATGCAGGTCAGCCGGGTGGAAGTTTTAATGTAAACGGTAACACAAACCTGACCTGGGAAACAACAAAGCAGGCGGACATTGGTGTGGACGCTGGGTTTCTAAAAGATCGCTTAAGCCTGGTCTTCGATGTATACAGAAAAATTTCAGATAGGTTGCTCTTTAATAACCCGCTTTCTGCCACTACCGGCTTCACCTCATTCATTGACAATATCGGAAAAATCGAAAACAAAGGATACGAGCTGACTTTAAATGGGACTCCGATCAGAACAAGAGATTTTTCATGGGACTTAAGTTTCAATGTTTCGCATAATAAAAATAAAGTTGTCAAATTGCCAGACGACAAAGACATTACAAACAGCAATTTTATCCTAAGGGAAGGCTACGACATTCAGACATTTTATGTGCGTGAATGGGCTGGAGTAGATCCCGCAAATGGCGATCCTCTTTGGTGGGTAGATGGTTCACACAAGCAAAAGACTAATGATTACAATACGGCTCAACGTCAATTGATCGGATCTGCAACCCCTAAATATTTTGGAGGATTTACAAGCAGTTTCAAATACAAAGGAATTGAACTTGAAAGCGATTTCATTTATAACTATGGCAACCTGGTAACAGATGGCTGGATAAACTATGCCATCGATGGAGAATACCCGGATCTTAATAAATATGCCATCAATTTG
>DASXOT010000587.1:0-5103 GCA_036494065.1 Chitinophagaceae bacterium | reverse complement strand
TAATCGGAAGCCGCAACTAACCCCAAGCCACCACCTACACATTTCCCATGTACTCTTATAATAATAAACTTGGGACAAATCCGCATCGCATTAATTACATGCGCAAAGCCACTAAAAAATTGCAGCCCTTGTTCGGCATTTTGAATGGTTGAAAGTTCATCAAAGGAAGCCCCTGCGCAGAAGGCTTTTTCCCCTGCCGATCTCAAAACAATCAGCTTTGTTTCATCATTACTTCCCGCACGATGGATGGCCTGAGCCAGTTCATCTAAAATTTTCATTGGGAGCGAATTGCTTTGTGGGTGAAAAAACTCAATGGTCATTATTCCATCGTACAACCCTGATTTTACATAGCCATTGGATATATTTTGCATCATATGTCAAAAGATTTTGCTTGCAGAAACTACATATAAAGTCAAAGGTCAAAATTAAAAATTCAAAAAGCAGTTCACGCCCTTTCGCAACGCACCATTGTCAATATAATACCTACGCCAACCTGCTCCCCCGTTCCATCAATGATCTCCACGAGCCATTTTACTATGCCCTTTTTAATATCGTCATCCTCCTTTTTATCGAGTGGGGTCTTTTCTTTACAGGTAAATCGCACGTGAATTTCCGTTCCCGCGTACACTGGTTTTGTAAACCGCAGCTCATCGATACCGTAATTTAATAAAACAGGATTTTTTTCATAGCTATCCACAAACAAACCTGCCGCCGCACTCAACAAAAAATAACCGTGAGCAACTTGCCTTTCAAACATAGTTCCCGTAAAATCCGTTTCTTTCAAATGTGCGTAGAAATGATCTCCGCTCAAATCGGCAAATTTGTCAATATCCCAGGCAGTGATTCGCCTTTCGCGGGTAACAATCTGATCTCCGATATGCAATTCTTCAAAATATTTTTTGAAAGGATGAATATCACTAACATTCCCTTCGGCATTTTGCTGGTAACTTTTTGTAATTGCGGTTATACTCGAAGGAGAACCTTGTATAGCTACTCGTTGCATATAATGTTTTACACCGCGTATTCCGCCCATCTCTTCGCCTCCACCCGCGCGTCCCGGACCACCATGAACAAGCATGGGAAGTGGTGAACCATGACCTGTGCTTTCCTTTGCACATTCGGCGTTCAGCACTAACATCCGGCCATGATGTGTTCCCGCATTTATGATGTATTCCGTAGCAATATCATTACTGGCAGTAACAATCGTGCTACACAAAGAACCTTTTCCCTTTTTACTTAGCTCAATGGCTTCATCAAGGTTTTTGTACGGCATGATCGTACTCACTGGGCCGAACACTTCTACCTCGTGAACTTCATTTGCTAAAAAAGGTTTTTCATTTTTCAATAAGACAGGCGAAACAAACGCCCCTTTTTTTGCATCCGCGTCAATCACTTGAACACTATCCAGCGAACCGTATACAATTTGGGAAGATGCCAAAAGTTTTTGGATTTGCGCCCTTACTTCGTTTCGCTGGCTTTCGCCGGCCAGCGAACCCATTCTAACTTTTTCGTTCAGAGGATTACCGATAGTCGTCTGTTGCAGTGCAGAAGCAATGGCCTTCCAAACGTCTTCCATTTTATTTACCGGCACAAAGATTCGCCGGATAGCGGTACATTTTTGTCCGGCTTTCACGGTCATCTCTTTCCGGACCTCCCTAATGAAAATGTCCCATTCGGGCATTGAGGGCACAACGTCTTCCCCCAATACGATCGCATTCAAAGAGTCGGCTTCCATATTAAAGGGTACCGATTCACTTAAAATTTGAGAATGCGATTTTAATTTTAACCCAGTTGACTTTGAGCCAGTAAAAGTTATCACATCCTGAGAATCCACATGATCCAGAAGATCACCCGCGCTGCCACAGATCAATTGCAAAGCGCCTTCGGGTAAAATTCCGGAAGAAATAATTTCCTTCACTACCGCTTCCGTTAAGTAAGAAGTGATTGTAGCTGGCTTAACTACAGCTGGTACACCGGCCAACCAGTTTACAGCACATTTTTCCAGCATCCCCCACACGGGAAAATTAAATGCATTAATATGAATAGCCACCCCTTCCTTAGGAACTAAAATATGGTGACCCATAAAGCCCCCGCTCTTACTCAGAACTATAGGTTCCCCATCGGTGCAATAAAAAAGATCAAGAAATTTTCTTCGAAGCGAGGCATTACTGAATAAATTTCCAAAACCACCTTCAATATCAATCCAACTGTCAGCTTTTGTTGCACCTGTTTTATAACTGACATGGTAGAATTTTTCCTTTTTCTCGTTTAAATAGATTGCCAAAGACCGCAACATTCTTCCTCGTTCATGAAAGGTCATTTTGCGCAATGCAGGGTTCCCAACCTTTCTTCCATAATCGAGAATAGATCTGAAGTCGAGTCCTGATGTTGATGCGGCGGCAATCTCTTCGCCAGATACTGCGTTATACAACACCTGCCCATCACCATCACCTGTTATCCATTTGCCTGTAATATAATTTTCCAATTTATTCATACTGCAGTCATTGTTTTACGTCACAAAAATAGATTAAAACTGCTGGCAGCCCACGACAGCAACTATATTTGCAAAAATTCTAGCAATGAAATTAGCCCGTACAATTGCTTTTATATTTTTAATGTGGGGCTGTAATAATTCAGCCAGTGATAATAATAAAAGTGAAACTTCAAAAACAGACAGTTTGATGCATGAGGTAATGAAAGGGCACAACTTTACGATGGGGAAAATGGAAAAGATGAATAAAACGCAGAGAAGAGTTCAGCAAATCATCGACTCAATCTCCCGGCTCTCGCCAGGTAAACGAAAAAATGCAGAACGATATAGGGAACAACTTGGTTCCGTGTTAAACAGACTTGGAGCGGCAAATGCCGCCATGGATACCTGGATGAATCAATTCAATATGGATTCGCTTCAAAATAATGCAGAGGAACGCACTAAATACCTAGAGTCAGAAAAAATAAAGATCCTGTCTGTCAAGGACTCAATGATCAATAGCCTCCGTGACGCAGATTCGTTATTGAAGAAAGATTAATTATTGCACCCGGATTTTCCAGTGTACTCCCCGTTCAGCCAGGTATTTGACCACAAAATCGAAACAATTCTCATCCTCTCCGATAAGCTCGGGAGGAAATACACCCTTCTTTGTAAAAAATCGTTGTGCTATCAGGTGTACAGCAGCCGTACAGGTATAGCCCGTAGTGCGACTCATAGAAGATGTCTTTGTTTTGCTATCATAGTGATCAAGCATATCGTACTCGATGCGCCGGGGTGATCCATCTTTTTTGCCATCAATCATCACTTTCATTACCGTCAACTCTTCTTCTTCAATTCCCAGTTTCCAGTCTTTAAATAGAATCTTTGAAGAGAATCTAAGTGGAGAAATACCGGTACCGTTGATTTCGATCTCTTCTTCATCGAAGAACCCTGCTTGTTTCAATGCAATTATAAACTCCACATGCACTGGATATCTCAAGGTTTTTTCTTTCATGTTGGGAATATCCGTCATGGTAAATAATAAGCTTCGCAGGCCATCCGTGTTAAATGCTTCGAGCGTACCCACTCCATCAAAATCCATATATTCCCGCTCACTCAACGCAGGTTTTGTTACAATTTGACCATTTTCTTTTAATCGCGCAGGTCGTGTATACTCTTCAATCACATCGACGGGCGAGAAAGGGGCTTTATATTCAAACGGCTTCTTCCGGATCTTAGGCAACCCGCCCACATAACATTCAAAATTCGTAATGTTCATTTCCTTATGATAACGGCCAAGAATCAGGTTACTCATACCGGGAGCAACGCCAACATCGGTGATTGCAGTAACATTTTTTGCTCTCGCCAATTCGTCAAGCTGCAAAACATCCTCTGGAAAAAAAGAAATGTCAGCAACATCTTTACTGCAACTGATTACAGCCTTTAGCGTGTCAAATCCCATGAATCCCGGTACTGCGGTCACTACGATATCAAACTCCCTCAGCCAATTTGCATATTGATCAAAATCCTTTAAATCAACCTGCCTGGATTGAATAGACGGATTTCTTTCTTTTAGTGATAGAAGGTTTTCTTTATTCATATCGAAGGAGGTAACCTCAAAAGATGAAGCCAGGTCCAAAGCAATAGTTCTTCCCACCATACCTGCACCGAGAACAGCAATTTTCATTCAAAAAAATTTGCTGCAAAGATGAAGGAAATCCGGGAACGAAATCTGCAATCATTGGGAGAATTCAGTGAGCAGTTGAAGCTTTACTGTTATCTTAGAGTTATGTCAATACACGAGATCTGGCAGCAATTTGTTGAAGGTATGCGAGAAACAAACTGGATTGAATATCTCGCCGTTTTTTCGGGAATTGCCAGTGTGTGGTTTAGTCGCTTAGAAAATATTTTAGTCTACCCGGTAGGTTTAATCAATACAATTATTTATATCGGGATCAGTGTTAACGGGCATTTATTAGGAGAGGCCAGTGTAAACTTTTACTACACTGTTGTCAGTATTTATGGCTGGATCCTTTGGGCAAAAAGGGACAAACAAAATCATCATGTTCTGATCATTACAAAATCCAGTTCAAAAGAATGGATTCAACATATTCTTTTTTTCGCGGCGTTCTATATAGTCATTTTCGCTTCATTGACCTATCTAAAAGCAAAATTTACCCCCGGTGCTATTCCCTGGGCTGATGCTTTTGCCAGTGGAACTGCTTACACAGGTATGTGGCTTATGGCAAAAAAGAAAGTTGAGAGCTGGTACTGGTGGATCGCAACCAATATCGCTTCTATTCCCCTATACTTTGTTAAACACTATGTTTTTACCAGCGTTTATTATTTAGTTCTATTGGTAATGGCGGTGTTTGGTTTATTAGAATGGATCGACAGAGCAAGAAAAGAAAGAGTGATGGCACCAGGCCATCACCCTTAAATGTGCCCATTTTAGCTAATGGCAATTTCCTGGCTGCTTGATTCCTTTCCCGGTACGATCGGCAAAGTAACTTGCAGCACTCCATCGATATACTTTGCGGAAATATTCGCCGCATCAATTGCTTCATCCAAAGTAAAAGATCTCTCAAATGCACCACGACTGTATTCTCTTCTTACCCAATCAGGTTTAGGAA
>DASXOT010000586.1:0-4100 GCA_036494065.1 Chitinophagaceae bacterium | reverse complement strand
AGAAGAACTGACCAAAACGGCTTCCGACGGCTCAGGATCAACGACGAGTTGTATTTTATTCTTATCAACAGTACGAAATCGCTTTATCGAATTTATGTTGATAAGATATTTTCGCGATACCCGAAAAAAGGTACCCGGATCGAGTAGTTCCTGGATCTTCACCAGGGGCTCATCCAGGAAAAACTTATTGCTCTTGCAATCTACAATGTAAGTGAGGCGGTTTTCATTATAGAAGTAAGCGATATCCTCTGTTTTCACTATGCTGCTCTCCTGCCCTTTTCGCACAATAAACCTGGCTCTTTTTCCTTCTGTATTTTTCTGATAAGATGCAAGCACAGAGCCAAATTGATTAAAAAAATATTCCCTGATCTTTATATACTTTTTTATTTCTTTCAAAATATTCTCTTCCTTTAATGGTTTTAACAGCAGGCCAATCATATTGATGTTGGAATGAAAATCCGCTTTTTCATTCCCTTGACTGTATATTACCGGGCAGGTTAAATTATTTTCTAAAACAAGCTGGCTGAAAATATCAATATCCTCCAACCTCCCGAAAAAAATCAAGTCAATTTCCAGAGTCGTTCGCAAAACATCTTTTAACAAAACTGCATTGGTTAGCAGAGCGACGATAGAGATATCAAATCTGGATCTTTTAAAAACCGTCTCGAAAAAATTCAAATGAAAATCATCATTTTCGATTACGACTATTTTCATGCTGCCCATATCCCTCATGCTACACTTTTATGACGTAATAATAATTGCAATAGTGAGTTATCAATTGACCGTTCTTCAAATTCTTCAATAAATCCCCCAATATGGGGGACTCCCCGACCTGCTTTTTAGTTGATTTTTGTATCTGCACAATACCGATCCTTAGCAAAGCAACATTTAAGCAAGCCATTTCATGAATCGAAACGCATTCAGATTTATCAGCAGTGAGCAGCCAGGTAGTTTTAATAACCCGGTAAAAGGAAATTTTATTTTCTTTTCCAAATTGAACGAGGCGTATACCGAAAACTCATTTCGAAATTTCAGTATTAAATTTTGCGTCGCCGGAAATATCAACTATCACCTCAACGGGAACCGTTTCAAAATTTTTCCCGATCAGTTCCTGATCGCCGCAAAGCAACCTTTTGGTCCTGGCTACATCGATTCGGAGGAACAAACAAAATCAATATGCATTGATATTTCCCCTCACTCAATGGCGGAAGCATTTACTGTTCTATCAGCAAAAGAAACTTATGAATTTGACAATTATTTAAGCGAATATTTCGACTATCCAAACTTCACAGAACGCATATGCAATGCTCATCAGTCCCTTCTGTATTCACAACTCGGTGAACTCAAACAAAAGTTGGTCAACGAAGATTTTGAAAATCTTCCAATCGATGATGAATGGTTTCTTGAGCTCACTGAAAAAATCATTTTGCAGGAGAACGATATCTGCAAAGCGCTGAATGGTATCCATTCCGTCAGGCATTCCACGCGTAAGGAGGTGTTTCGCAGGCTGCATATTGCAAAAAAATTTATGGATGAAACCTGTTTAAGAAATCCCAGCATCGATGAGGTAGCAAAAGTCTGTGCGATGTCTCAGTTTCATTTTTATCGATGCTTCAGGCAGGCTTTTCGTCTGTCTCCTTACCAGTATTTGATGAACAAGCGACTCGAGCACGCAGCGTCACTCATTATTAAATGCGACTACAAACTTGCCGACATAGCCACACGTTGCGGATTTGCGGATCTGTTTACTTTTAGCAAAGCTTTCAAACGGCATTACGGAACGCCGCCGTCTTTGGCGAGACAAGTCAATCACCTGGCAGTAATTACAAATTGATTATTTGATCAGCCTGTTTTCCCGACCCATCTTAATTGCTTCAGATCTTGTGTGCACATTTAACTTGAGATAAATGTTTTTTATGTGCGTTTTGACCGTCTCAAGATCGATGAATAACTCTTTCGCAATTTGTGTCCTGCTTTGTCCATCTGCAACGAGTTGAAGGATTTCACCTTCCCTTTTTGTCAGGGGCGAGTCGTGATTTTTTTGAAAGGATCGTATAACCAGTCTTGCCACATTGGGACTTAATGGCCCGCCCCCTTCCATGGCTTCCTTTATCGCCTGGACGATCTGAACGGGATTGATATTCTTTGTAAGATATCCCATGGCACCGTTCGATAAAGCTTTTAAAATCAGTTCGGGGTTTTCATTAACAGTTACCATAATAATAATGACCTCTGGCAAAATTTTCTTTAGCTTTTCAATCGCCCCAATGCCGTCAAGTCCCGGCAATGATATATCCAGCAAAATGACGTCGGGCACGTCATCCCTGATCTTACGCGCGGCCTCCTCATAAGACGCATAATTACTGATCACTGAATAGCCTTCCATGTTATCGATAAGATAGGAGTAGCCATTCCGTATTGTATCGTCATCTTCGATGATCATTATTCGTGTATCGTATTTCATAGCTTAACTTTAAGATTAGGGCAATCTAAACTCCAGGTTTAATACAGTGCCTGTGGGTTCACCGCTTTGAAAAAAAACATTTCCATTTATCCGCTGAACTCTTAGCTTGATATTTTTAATACCATTCCCCTCTGAAGAAAATGCCGGATCGAATCCTTTTCCATCATCCACAAATGCCATTTCAACATTATCGCCAGCACGCAACCTGATCTTAAAAATGACCTTGCCGGCCTTTGCATGTTTCAGAATATTGTTCAATGCTTCCTTCGCAATCATTACCAGGTTCCTGGAGAAGTCGGCGGGTAACCTGTTCTTCTTAAAGGTTTCCTGGATGCCATCTACTTCCACATCAATGCCCGTTTCATGAAAAAGATCAACGGCGAATTCCTTTATTCGCGTCAGCAACTCAAAAAAAGTTTCGTCTGTGTTGCTCAATGACCAGATAACGTCGCGTGTGCCATTGTAAAGAGCCAGTGAGTTTTCCTTTATCTGCTCGATGATCGGTTCAATTTCACTTTTTTCGTGAGCTCGTTTTTTTAAAACTTCAGCAAGCACAGAAATTCTTGTCAACCGGTTGCCCAGTTCATCATGGAAATCCTCTGTAGCCCGTTTTCTCATTTTCTCCTGCTCATTGGCTCTCAACTCTTCAATGAATTTTATCCGCTTCTGTCTAACCCGGGATATAATTGTTCGGATAATAACACCCAAACCTATAAGAACGAAACCAAGTAAAATTTTAAAAACCGCTGTCCGGTAAAACGGAGTTGTGATCTCGAAATCGTACACGATAACATTTGATGATAGAGTTCCTTTCGAATTAATTGCGCGCGCTATGAAACTATATTTACCAGAAGGAAGACCGCTATAAATGACGGAATTCTGCGATGACGGCTCAGAAAAAGAATTATCCAGGCCCTTGATATAGTATTGATATTTTACTTGTTCCGGATCAGTCAAACTGATTCCCTGGAATTCAAAAGTCAGGTGATTTTGATTGTGTGGCAATTTGAGATTTACAGGCAACTGATTAAACCGGGAAAGGCTGTCGAAATATTTTTTATTTGTGATCGGCGCAGAAAAAAGGGTCAGTTTTCTCATGACGATGACGGGCGGGTTTATTGATCTTTCCGCATCATCAGCAGATATTCTGTACACCCCATCATTGGTACCTTCCCACAAATTGTTTTTGGAATCACACAGCAATCCATTCAGGTTTCCCTCTGCCGAATGAATCCCCTGCGTTTTCGAAAATGTTTCGACTTTGCTAAAAGAAAAATCCCCGCTAAAGGAAATCCTGTCAAGATAAAATCCTGTAGACGCCCATAGATTTCCTTGTTTATCAAATGTCACACTATAGATGTTGTTGGAAGACAGCCCGTGAGATTTAGTAATCCGCCAAAGATGATTACCTTTTAAATCAGTGATGAATAACCCTTTGTTAAAAGATCCAAGAACGACTCTATTTTCGTAATGCCCAAGCGCACGAAAATCAGTTGTGTTTACATCGCGATCATTACAAAATGGAAAGCGATTCCCATTATGATATAAAATCACGCCCTGCGGCGTTCCTATCAAAATTGAATCACCGGGAAGCACATCGATGGCTGAAACATATTCATTAATACCCGGTACCGGC
>DASXOT010000585.1:0-3347 GCA_036494065.1 Chitinophagaceae bacterium | reverse complement strand
AAATATCATTGTTCAAAAAAATGAGAAAATTTCCTGTAGCGTGCCTGGCTCCAAAGTTGTTTAGCTTCGACCAGTTGAAAGAGAATGAAGCATCAATAACCCGAATGTTTTTTTGTGTTTTGATCTTTTCAAAATATTCATGGGTTTTCGATTCAGAAGAATTATTATTTAATACAAGAATTTCGTAGTTAGACCATGTTGATTTTTTGATGATGCTTTCTATACAGGGTTTTAAATATTCTATCTTATCTTTTGTTGGAATAATAATGGATACTTTATTCAGTTTGTCGAATTTGAAGCGAGGCTTATAGATAAAAACATGTCCACTGTCTTCAATGTGACTAAATTGATCGGCATATTTTTTCGTAAGATATTTTTCCAGCGAAGCCTTGCCTGCCAGTTGTGCATAAGGCTTAGACTGACCATTCAATGAAGTGGATTGCGAATGCTGTCGCCAATGGTAAAGTATAAACGGCAGGTGTTGTATTTTCGGATTTTTATTGAAAATTTTTAAGAACAAGTCATAGTCTTGGCTGCCGTCTGAGTCTTTAGTAAACCCATCCACCGCGAGCACATAGGATTTTCGTATGCAGGCCAGGTGTGCAATATAATTTTGAACAGCAATTAATGCAGGTGACCAATCCGGTTTAAAAAAAGGGGATATTCTTCTTCCGGAAATATCAATTTTATCTTCATCACTATAAAGAAAATCGATTGTTTTATCCTTATTCAAAGATTCAACAATTCTGTATAAAGCCAGGGGATGAAGCAGGTCATCGTGATCCAGAAATGTTATGAATTCACCTGAAGAGAGGGACAGGGCGGTATTGCTTGCAGCAGATATCCCTGAGCGTACAGTTTTAAAGACGTATTTTATCTTATTGGTTTTTTCGGCAAATCCTTTAATACTTGCCTTGACATTTTCATTTGATGAATTATCGTCGGCAATGCACAATTCCCAATTATCATATACCTGGCTAAAGACGGAATTAATGCATTCTTTCAGCCATTCCAGAGGTGTATTATAGGCCGGAAGTACTATCGAGATGAGCGGCCTGTATTGAAAATTTGATTGAAGAATTTTGAAAGTATGTATTTCCGAATCTGTATACGTATCGTATTTATTAATCCAGTCGCGGTATTTAAAAGGATCATTACTGAAACCTTTTAGTTTATTTCTTATTTCTTTCACATCATTCTTCAGGAAGGTGGAAATTACATTGACATAGTTTTGTATTCCTTTTCCTGGAGCGGACTCGATTCCCTTATTGATCAACTGTTTTAGAACGGTAAATCTTGACTGTTTTTTCAAACTCACCAGGTGAAGAGTAAAAATAGCAAACTTGTCTTCAGTTGGATCAAACCTCAAACGATGAACTGTTTTCGAAAAATACACCCACTCTGAAACCACAGTTTTGTTAGAAGCCGGCAGGGGTATAACATTTGTTTCATTGTAACCATTTCCTGTATCGAAGTATAATTTGGGATTGTTTAGTCTTCCTTTCTTTTGCACAGCAGAGTATTCAAATATGTACCAACCTCGCTTAAGTGGATGATTCGGCAAGAGATGAATTTGTGGGTCACGTCCAGTACACTCGCAATCGAGATGTTCCGGACGTTGCTTTACAATTAAATCAATGAAGTTGTTAAATTCTTTGATCTGGTTTTGTTCATATTTTAATATATCAGGTGCCATAGGAATAGGTATGTTAGTTAGTTTAATGGTTGAAAGTTTCAAACAGGTTTATTTTTTTTCAATCTTTGTGTTATGAGTTTAATAATTGATAAATGTTCGTACTCTGAAATCTTATGACGCAACTCGGCTAATAGCTTGTCCTGGTCCTTTATTTCTTTTTTTACCGTTTCGAGCAGGTTTTCTTTTACCGCAAGTTCCTTTATCAGGTTTTCTTTCTGCGCGATTGCTTCAAGTGTTTGCTTTTGCACATTTTCATTTGTCAGGGCTAAAGAGTCAATTTGAATATCTTTCTGATGAACAATTGTCTTCAGGCTTTCCAACGAATCTTTTTGTTTTATCAAATTATCGTTGATCTCGTCCTTCAAAGACTGAAATGCCTCAAAAAGTGAGGGAGATGACGGATTGAAGTATTTTGTATTTCCCGTTAGCTGACTGATTGTGATGTTGTATAGCTCCCTTTTTAGAACTTCATTGTCCAGTGAGGACAGCGTAATAAAAAGCGTTGAATTACCCGGAGCAGAACTTCCGTCAATAAATGGCAGTGTAATTTCTATAATCGGGTCGTCTGTAAAACAAAAAAACAAATATCCGTTTTCATGCACACTGCTTTTAACGGCAACCAGGTCTTGAAAATTTATGTTTTGTTTGATCGTCTCCCAATCCAGCAATATTTTTTCATTAGAATCAACCAGGTGAATCGAGTACAGATAAAACACTCCCTGGGTAGTTGAAGGATCGATTCGTAGCTTTTTGATCGATTCAATGTCGGGAGTAAGTTTGATAGCGTAATCCTTCTTAAAGTGGCTCAGATCCACTTTTTGAATAATGGAGTTTCCTTCTGTAAAGTCTTCATCATTTCTTTTCCAGAAGATTTGAACCGATGTAGCATCAAGAGGCCTTTCTACCTCTATTTTGGTCATATGCATATTCTCATGGGAGACGAAATATTGTTGCTCAAAAGAAATGAGTTGCCCCAATCGTTCATAAACAGTTTGAATTGCGGTGCCAATTTCGGAGCCCGAAGACAATTCAAAGAAATCTTTCGCTTTTTCAGGAAGGTCTTTGCCCACGCCTAAAACACCAAGTCCATGGCTATGTTTAAATTCGAAAGATGGATATTGGTTCGAAAGTTCCTCCCACAATTGATAGACACCAAATCCGTTTTCTCTTTCATTCGTATCATGAAACAGCACAATGCCTTTTTCGGACAATTTGGGAAGCCAATTATAAAAATCGTGTTTCACCGCTTCGTAAGTATGCAAACCATCGATATGGAGCAGATCAATACTTCCATCTTCAAATAAATGAAGTGCTTCATCAAAAGATGAACGAACTATGTTTGAAAAGTCCTGGTATTTTTCGTTCGTTTTTTGTACATAATCAAAAACTGAACTATCATAAAACCCTGCGTGCTCATCGCCGGTCCAGTTATCGACGGCGTAACATTTAGTGTTTAGATTTGCCCTTCTTACCATTTGGCAAAACGAAAAATAAGATAATCCGTAGTAGGCTCCCAGTTCTACGATCACGGCTGGCTTTATGGAATCAACCAGCCAAAATGCGAAAGGAATATGACCGATCCAGGCTGATTTAGAAATGCTTTCCGTCTTACAGAATGTAGCTAAAGAGATAAAAGATTTCCATAGATCAC
>DASXOT010000584.1:0-2949 GCA_036494065.1 Chitinophagaceae bacterium | reverse complement strand
AGAATGTTTTGAAAAACGCCGTGAGTAGCAGGATGCGTAGGACCCAGGTTTAAGGTCGTTGTTGTTTTCTCAATACTGCCTTCTGGTAGTCGAATATGTGGTTCTGCAATGGTTGACATTTATTTCTTATAGTAGGTTTTTCCAATTAAAATTCAAAACTCAAAATTCAAAAGTAAAAAATCAAAAAAGCAATTTTTACTATTGACTCACACTACGGTTTTTCCTTCATTGTTTTTTTCTTCTTCGGGGATGGTACCATGTTCAGTTTTTTCTGTTCCGTATCCAAGTGTACCGCCCCTTCCAAACATTTCATCATCTTTATCAATACGTGTTGAATCCTCAAGCGGATATTCCTTTCTCATTGGGAAATAATCCATTTCGTCGACATTCAGGATTCGTTTAAGATTTGGATGACCGATAAAATTTACTCCATAAAAATCATAAGTTTCCCTTTCAAGCCAGTTCGCAGCTGAAAACACACCGGTCGCCGTGTATATATCTGGCTGTTTTATGTCGGTAAAAATCTTAAACCGTAGACGAACATTGTCTTCCAGGTTATGGAGATGATAGACAAGGGCCAATTCTCTTCCTGCTTGTTCCGGATAATGCACCGCACAAAGTGTGGTCAAAAATTTAAACTTCAGTTCCGGGTCATCGAATAGGAAGCTAAGCACTTTCAGATTTATTTCTTTTGGTGCTTCGAATGTGAGCATGCCATAGGGTTCAGTAAATTGACTGACCTGGTCTGCAAATTTGTCAATTAGCTTTTGCCTGATATGTTCGTTGGTCAATGCCATAGTTCTAAAAAGCTAAGAGCTGTGAGCTCCGAGCTCCGCTGATGTTAATCTGTTAGATAATAACTATAAGCTGTAAGCTGCTAGCTTTGCCGATGTTAGTCAGTTGTTCTTAATCGTTGTATTTATTAATCAATCTCACAACAAAAAGCTCATAGCCCAAAGCTTCTTATTGTATCCCATAACTTTCAAGCAATCCTTTATATTGCTGGCTATTTCTTCTTCTAAGACTTTCTTTTCCCACTAAATCCTGGACTCTTATAATGCCATCGATAATGGCCTCTGGCCTCGGCGGGCAACCTGGCACATACACATCAACCGGAACAACCTGGTCTATTCCCTGTAATACGCTATATGTATCAAAAATGCCGCCACTGGATGCACAAGCGCCAACAGCCATTACCCAGCGCGGTTCTGCCATTTGCAGATAAACCTGCTTTACCACGGGACCCATTTTTTTTGCAATGGTTCCCATAACCATCAACAAATCACATTGCCTTGGAGAAAATCCTACTCTCTCACTGCCAAATCTTCCAAGGTCATAATGTGAACCCATGGTAGCCATGAATTCGATACCACAACAAGAAGTGGCGAATGGAAGAGGCCAAATAGAATTTTTCCTTGCAAGACCTACCACCTTGTCAAGGGAGGTAGCAAAAAAGCCTTCACCCATTGAACCATCAGGCATTTCTGCCATGCTGATATCCTTTTCGAGACCTTTTTGATGTATATTATATGATACCGGGCGATCCATAAAAATCAAAATTTAAAAAGTCAAAATTCAAAATGTGAACCTCATTATATAACAGATAAACCCATAACCAGGTTTTTTCATTTTGAATTTTTAATTTTTACCTGTTTAATCTTCCCACTTTAATGCGCCCTTTTTTATAATGTAAATAAACCCACATAAGAAAAAGGCGACAAATATCATAACAGCCCAAAAACCGCTCCAGCCAAGCGCTTTAAAATTTACAGCATAAGGATAAAAAAAAATAACTTCTACATCAAACAAAACGAACAAGATAGCGACGAGAAAATATTTGATCGCCATAGGTTGTCTTGCATTACCGTGTGATTCGATTCCACTGGCGAAGTTTTCCAGTTTATCAGTTGTTTTTCTCTTAGGACCAAGCAAATGTGTGATGAACATCAGAAACCCAACAAGGCCAGCAGCAAAAATTATCTGTATGACTACCGGCAGATAGGAACCGGACGTATTGGCATTTGCCTGGAGTAAGTAAAAGGAGGCATTCACGATTTGCAAAAATAAGCGAACAGACGAAAGAAGAAAAATGAATATGATAGTGGAGATGAAATCTAAATCCCTTAAAACTACAATTCCTGCATTAAGCAGGAATTGTCGCCGGGGCACAGAATGAACTATGCTTTGGGAATATCAATATTTTTATTCTTAACTGCCCACAAATCATTGCGGGAAGAAACAGATTTTGTCATTCCGGTTGCCTTGCCGTTTCTTGATCTGGCCGTCTCAAGATATTTAATTAGTTCTTTGATCGATACATTGGATGTGTCGAATTCTAGTCCTTGTTTCAGGTAAATCAATGCCGAATCTTTATTCTGCTTTATATTATTGAAGTAGCCGGCTAATAATTTGCTGGATTCGATGGCCTGATTTTTAAATTTAACCTTGTCCGCCTGTGCCAGGGAGAGTGTTTTTTGATATTCCTGCACCATCGTAGACGCAAACGGGTCTTTTGTCATGGTTGTATCCAGTGCATAATTTGTCTTTGCCCGGTAGTAATGGCCATACACGGTGTCAGGAGCTAAAGTTATGTAAGCCTGGAATCCACTGTCGGCGCGTTGGTACTGTCCACATTGATAGAACCTTAAGCCAATAAAGAAGGGATCGGTGGCCTCAGGGGCCTTTCTTGATTTTGCCTGAACAATTCGCATTTCAGCAGCCGGGCACCATTTCTTTTTTGATTCGAAAAACGTGATACCTTTTTTGATCACATCCATTTTGTCATTATAATCGGAATCAATCTGGGCAGCTTTTACATAGCTGTCGTACACTACCTGATCATCACCGCTTAATGCCCCATATATCTGACCCTTCAGGATATAATCATTAGGAACTATTTCTTCATCCTTGACAATAGTAAAATATTGATCAATATACTGCTTGGCATCT
>DASXOT010000583.1:0-8877 GCA_036494065.1 Chitinophagaceae bacterium | reverse complement strand
CTTACCGGCATTTGGAAAGGTTATTTTATCACCAACGATGGCCAACAATATAAACTGGAGTTCCAGGTAAAACAAAACAAATCTTTAGCCATTACCGGCGTTTCTTATTCCTATCTCGATATTCGTTTTTATGGAAAGGCTACTATGTCGGGAAGCCTGAATAAGACAGACAATCAATTTCAAGTCCAGGAGCTCCGAACTGTTGAAGTGAAAAATACGGAAGGTGGCGGGACATGCCTGATGAAGTATCTTTTTACTTATGCGAAATCGGGAAAGGAAGAATTTCTTGAAGGTACCTTCATAGGCAGAGGAGAAGACAGGGCCAATCCTAAGAACGATGGCAACTGGGGCGATTGTGGCGGAGGCAAAGTTTATTTACGCCGCGTTCAATCATCTGATTTTTATGTAGAGCCTTTTTTGCGTGATAACCCCAAGCCTCGCATAGATAATAGCAAGCCTAAAATATCCTCACCCGTGACCAAATCACCTCCACCTGTTATCAAAAAAAAGCCGCCTGTCAAAACAAATCCGACTACCAGAACAAAGCCTCCCGTAAAAAATCCTGTGGTAACCATAAGAAAGAAACCGACGATTATAAAGCCTACTCCTATCATTGATAGCGCAAAAGAAACGCGGGTAAATACGGCCATCAAAAATCCGATCCCGGAAAGAAAGATAATCACTCCTGAGATTTTAAAAACCAGGGAAAACGCTCTTGCGAAAACGATAACTGTAAATACCGAAGACGTTTCCATCCGGCTCTACGATAATGGTGAAATCGATGGCGACAGCATTTCCGTTTTTGTAGATAAGAAATTAACGCTTTCCCATAAAGGCTTGAGCACCGTGCCTATTACGCTCAAGCTAAAATTTGATGAGGACAATACCGAGCATGAAGTGATAATGGTCGCAGAGAACTTGGGCCGCATACCTCCTAATACTTCCTTAATGATCATCGACGCCGGCGACAAACGCTACCAGGTGCAGATAACATCTACTGAACAAAAAAATGCTTTGGTAAGATTTAAATACGAGAAGCCTTCGCAATAAAACCGTTCAAGTATTTTTTAATATCGTTAAAAGCTTTCTCATTATCTTCAATTGCATGTCCCGGTCTTTTGCAGCAATACTATTGTTGTGCTTTTTTGTTTCTGCCCAGTCACAAAATATTGGTGGCACATGGCGTGGGAAACTTACCCAGGGACCAGGCGGCTGTTTTCCCGTTTATTTTATCGAAATGCAACTGAAAGTGGATGGCATGAAAGTATACGGTTCATCCTATCATTTTTCCGACGTCAACAATTTTGTAAAAGAAAATTTCGAAGGTGTTTATGATCCAAAAGCGAGGTCACTTACAATACAGGAGACGGGCCCGACCACTTTTCATGTACCACCTGATTGTATCCCCTGCATCAAACATTACACACTTTCACTTACACAAGCTAAAGATTCGCAAAACCTGGTTGGCGACTGGGGCGGCAGGATGATGAATAGCCAGATGACCTGTCCACCAGGAAAAATAGTTTTGACAAAAGAAGCTTCCTCCATATTTAATGAAATAAAGGTCGACACCGGTAACCTTCGTCTTGACTTTTACGATAATGCAGAAATTGATGGCGACACCATATCTGTAACTGTCGATAGTAAAATGATCGTGAGCCACAAAATGCTTACTGCAAAACCAATTACTGTTTATACCAGGATCGATTTACTTAAGACAGAACATGAGGTGGTAATGATAGCCGAAAATGAAGGCTCCATACCTCCCAACACGGCATTACTCATTGTAACAGCCGGCGACAAACGTTATCGTCTTTTTCTTAGCTCTGATGTTGATCAAAAAAAAATATTGGTGAGATTCATTTACGAAAAGCCAAAGTGAAATGACAAGTCGCGGGGCGAAAGCTTAATGTTTTTCCCCCATTCCTTATGCCCAACACCCTAAGCCTTTCTTAGAATCCCCGCTGATTTCGCGATGGAGGTAATAATTCTTTTCTCGGCATTTTGTCGTCACGTTGTGCCGTGTTGTACACAAAGGTGGCGACGATGATGGCAGCTTGTTTGAGATCGTCGGCCACCAGGTGATCATATGTGTCCATATTCGAGTGATGAGTCCTTGTATCGTATTCTATTTCGTCTTGTATAAATTGAAAACCCGGTATACCTACCCTGTCGAATGAAAGATGATCTGTACCTCCCGTGTTACTAATGGTAATCGTTTTGGCGCCCATATCGCTAAAGGGGGTCAACCATTGAGAAAAAATATTTCTCTCTGCTTCATTGCCTTGCAAATAAACACCCCTGATCTTACCGGTACCATTATCTAAATTATAATACGCTGATACTTTTGATTGTTCAGGCTTCAATACCCACTGACCATTCGCCGTGTCTGCAAAATGATTCTTCGCGTAAGCGCGTGAACCAAGTAAGCCTTCTTCTTCGCCACTCCACAAAGCAATGCGAATCGTACGCCTAGGCTGAATGTTCAATGCTTTTAAAATGCGGACAGCCTCCATCATCACTGAACTGCCAGCCGCGTTATCCGTTGCGCCCGTGGCACCATGCCAGGAATCCAAATGACCACCAAGCATTACGATTTCATCTTTTAGTTTCGGATCTGTTCCCGGAATTTCTGCAACCACATTATAGCCTTGCAGGTCATTGTCAAAAAATTTCGTTTTAATATCTGCTTCGATCTCCACCTTAATTCCATCTTCAATTAACCGTTGCAAACGCAGATAATCATCACTACTTAGCGCAACACTTGGCGGTGCCTCAGGAGCGGCCTTTGCATATTGACCTCCGCTGGCTACAAAGACAGTTCCGTCACTTCCGTTTGCATTCATTGTTAAAATCAGTGCAGGTTTTTCCTGGTTGATCATTTCATTCATACGACGCTGCATCGCAAAGCGTCCAAATTGATTTTGCCGTTGCTGGCCATTCGGTCGTTGCATTTCTGCAGCGGCCATTCTTTCCAGCGTGGTATCTGCAAACCTGGTAGCATCTGGTTCAAACCGTGGTTTCAATTGTGTATTTGACCAGGTCATTACAATCTTATCCTTCAATTTCCCTGCATATTGAGCCAGGGCTGCAGTGTCCTGCGCTTTTACCAGTACAACTTCACCGGTTAAAATTTTTTTTGCTGTACTACTTGTCCATGCTCTCGGTATAGCTATTAATGGTTGATAATATGGTGCAGTCATGGCCACGTAACACTTCTCTTGCTCCCAGCCTTTACCAAATTCGCCCCATGGTTCCAATTTTGCATTTGACAGTCCCCAACCTGCTAATTCATCTTTTGCCCAATTGGCTGCTCGAAAAAATCCCGGCGAATTGGTCAATCGCGGTCCACTTACATCGGTCAGGTGGTGAGCAATATCCATTACTTTAGAATTATCGGTTCCTTCTTTTTTGATCCTGCCGATCATGTCCATGTCCAATTTTTCCTGGGCTGAAACCGAATAAATAAATAATAATGCTGAAACAGCGAAGAATAGTTTTCTCATTTTGTATGGTTTTTAGGAGAAAGAAAGTTACAATCTTTTTTATTTTTCAAAATTTCTATGCCTTACCAGCAAGCCAAAACTGCTTCCAAAAGGGTTTTTGATTTTTGCATTTATAATTTTGAATTTGATCCAACTACCCATTTCTCCTTGAAGCATAATACCGGCTGATGATCAGAGAAACTGGCAGACCGACACAAACCATTAATATCGCTGCGCCCCTGGCTATACCTTTCCAATTTGTGGGGATACTTGAAATATGCAAAGCGGGTAATACTAAAAGATTCATTACACACCATACAAAGATTCCATAAAGAAGGCCGCCTATTATTCTCTGTTTCCTTAAAAAAGGCACAGACGGAAATATCAGAAAATAAAAAATAGTAAAACTAAATGCAATGATGAAATGAAAACACAGCCCTGCCAATGCCATTGAGTTGCCACCCTGGAAAGCCGACAAGCCAAAGGCACCTTTCGCAATTCCCTGCAGCAGCCGTGCTGGCGAGGGAACTACATTCATAATATAAACGTAAATCACAATTGCGGCAAGTATATCAAGACAACCGGCGGTGAACCCCGCCAACAGGATAGCTTTAGAAACTGAGGTTTGTTTACCCATGATGTTAGTTTGGGTTAAAAGAATTCTAATAGTAAAAATTAATTATTTTTTGCCATTTGATATAGTTTCATGATCCTGTCCTTGATTGTCGGCCATTCATACTGCGCCAGGAAATGATGACGATTCGGGAAAAAATAAATATCCAGGTACGGAGCATTTACCAATTGTTGTCGCGCAAAACTGGCATTAGAAGTATCAATTAGATTGTCCTTGGCTCCCTGGAGATACATCACAGGTACCCGGATATTTTTCCAATAAGGCAGCATCTTTTCCAATTCTTCTTTATGATGTAGTTTCTCGGTATTTGCTGATTGAAACATTCTTGGAATGAACCAGCGTATCGCAGGGTTTTCTATTATAGGTGCAAACCAAAAAACTTTTTCCCGTCCGGGTCCAATGGCAGGCCCTGTAATTTCAAGGCCATCTACCAATTCAGGGTGATCCATGGTAAGGCGACAAGCAATGGGCGCTCCAAACGATCCGCCTACTACAATCACCGGGTGTTTTACTTTATACACGCTATCGAGCAATTTGCTGATCATCTCGGATTGTTTCTGTATCGATGGTTCGGGTTTGCCAAATCCGGAATAGCCATACCCCGGGCGATCAATTGCCAGTACGTGAAATGTCTTTAGAATTTCAGGATCACGAAATCTTCCTCCATACAAACTCATGGACGCAGGCGAGCCATGTATAAATAATAATGTCGGTAAACTATCATTCCCAATACTCACATATCTGAGCTTCCTTCCCAGGGCTGTGTAGTAGCCAATTTTACCCGGAATATTATTGTCCTTAAAAAATTTATTTAATTCTTTATCGCTTTTCCGGAATTGTACAAAATGGTCGAAAATAAAACAAGACAGAATAAAAAAAAGAATGATCCCTATTAAGGTTCTTAGTAAACGTCTGGCCCACCTGCCCTTTCGTCTTTCTTTTTGCATACATTAACTTGGCGACAATGAAATTACTTCGCAAAAAATATTCTTCTTCCGATTTCCTATTGCAAAGAAAAAAGTAGTGGGTAATTTCAATTAAATCGTTTCCCGAGCCATTTTCAAAATCTTGTCATAATCATTATTTGATAATAGCCCTTATTCTATTCGCATTTTCAATCAATTCGAGGAGATAATCATAGTTTTCTTTCTCGAGGCAACTTTTGAATTTTCTTAATTGGGCGATGTGCTCATTCAAAACGTCCAGGATATTTTCCTTGTTTTGCATAAAGATAGGCACCCACATAGAAGGGTTACTCTTGGCAAGCCGAACCGTACTTTCAAAACCCGCACTGGCCAATTCAAAAATAGCCTCTTCTTCTTTTTCTTTTTCAAGTACTGTATTGGCGAGCGCAAATGAGGTGATATGCGAAATATGGCTCACATAAGCGGCATGAAGATCATGATCTTTCGCATTCATTTCAATTAGCCGCATTCCGATTTTGACAAACATATTTTTTGTCCAGGTTAAAGCATCATCATCCGACTCATTTGCATTACATATTGCAACAGCCACTTTTTCAAACGCGCCTTTCACCGCAGCTTCGGGCCCTTTGTATTCTGTTCCCCACATGGGATGCGCGGGTATATACCGCCCTCGTTTGGGATGATTTTTTACCGCCTCCACCAGTTGTGATTTTGTTGACCCCAGGTCAACAACGACCTGGTTATCTATTTTATCTAATACCACCGGCAATAGCGTTACCATAGTATCGACCGGAGTCGCCAGGACGATTACATCGGATTGTTTGATAGCCTCATCAAGTGGCAGTATTTCATCCACCAGCTCTAACTCAAGTGCTTTTTGAGCATGAAATTCATTGGCTTCGACACCAATGAGCTTTGAAGAAATTTTTTTCTCGTGAAGTCGTAGAGCAAGTGAACCGCCAATCAGGCCTACTCCAACGATCGCGATTTTTTTTCGTTCCATAAGAAAAACGGTAATTAGTAATGATTAATTATTCTTTGCTTTGCTTCTTCGATCTTCTCTTCTGTGGCACAAAGACTCACGCGTATATATTGATTGCCGGCAGTCCCAAAAATTCCTCCAGGCGTGATGAACACATGCGAGTTGTATAAGATGTTGTCAGCGCATTCGTAGCAATCTTTAAATTTCTTATCAATTTTTGCCCACACAAATAATCCCGCTTGCTCTTTTGAATAAACACAATGCAGCAAGTCCAGCAATTCAAAAACCTTTTTTCTCCTTTTACTATACACTTCATTTACCTGGCGATGCCAATCCTCACCCAGTGTCAACGCTTTGGCTGCAGCCAATTGAACAGGCAAAAACATGCCGCTGTCCATATTGCTCTTAAAACGAAGCACCTCATCAATTCTTTCTTTTGCCCCACATAGCATGCCTACTCTCCAACCCGCCATGTTATGTGACTTACTCAACGAGTTGAGTTCAATTGCACAATCTTTGGAATCCTTGACGCTAAGAATACTCAATGGATTCTCATTCAAAATAAAACTATATGGATTATCATGAATGACCAGGATGTTATTTTCCTTTCCAAAAGCAACAAGGTTTTCGAATAGTTGTTTTGTTGGCAATTGCCCTGTTGGCATCTGCGGATAGTTAACGAAAAGGCCTTTGATCTTTTTTGATGAAGCCTGGATCAACTTTTCAAGTTCATCGAAGTCAGGTTCGTACCTATTTTCTTCTTTTAGGTCATAATAGATTGGAGTTGCCCCCGATAACTTTACAGCACTCGAATAGGTTGGGTATCCGGGATTGGGCACCAATACTCCATGGCCTTCTTCAAAATAGGTCATGCAGATGTGCATGAGTCCTTCTTTGCTACCGATCAATGGTAATACTTCCGTTTCTGGATTTAAATCAACCGCATACCATTTCTTATACCATTCGGTAATGGCTCTCCGAAGAAGTGGCGAACCCTTATACGGCTGATAGGCATGAACATTTGGCTTTGCACTTTCCTCTTGTAATACTCTTATCACATCAGGATGCGGCGGCTGATCGGGACTGCCGATCCCAAGATTGATGATGTTCTTGCCCTGTTTGTTTAGATCATCTATCTCCCTCAGCTTTTGAGAAAAATAGTATTCACCAATCCCTTCTAACCGTTTTGCAAGAAGCATGATTAAAATTTTAAGATAGAGGTGAATAGATAAAAGTTAACAGGATGAAAGTGGACAGATAATAACTGATAATGTATAACTATGATCTATTCATTTTTATCTATCATCTATTTCCATTCCCCCCTTTTATACACCCCATATATTTTCAAATGTTCTGTCATCGGTTTAATGTCTTCAATCACTTTTTCAAACTGGCTGATATTTTCAAACTCCATATCCGCATGAAAACTGTATTTAAAATCTGTATCAGGGATTGGGAAGCTTTGTAGCTTACTGAGATTGACGCCGTCCGCGGCAATTTTTGTCAGCACCCTGGCGAGGCTTCCCCTGGAATGATCCGTGTGAAAACTGACAGACGCCTTGTCCGCCCCGCTTATTTCTTGTGCTTCGTCTTCTCTTTTTAAAATCAAGAAACGTGTATAATTATTTTTAAGCGTGTGAATGTTGGGTGTGATGATTTCCAGGCCAAATAATTCAGCCGCCAATTTGCTGGCTATGGCGGCTACGTGCCTGCTTTTATGCTGGTGAACATGCTTTGCACTTAATGCAGTGTCTTCGGTTTCTACCAGCTTCCAATCATATTTATCAAGAAAATCAAAACATTGTTGAATAGCCATCGGATGCGAATGGACTTCCCGAATATCATCGAGTTTGATACCTGGATTGACTAATAAGTTTTGTTTAATCTGCAGGTATATTTCGCCAACAATAGCCAGGCTGCTGCGTTGGAGCAAATTGTAATTTGCCAAAATGCTGCCGGCAATCGAATTTTCAATCGCCATAACACCTCCGCCCGCTTCCTTCTTGTTAGAAGCCAGCTTAATGACTTCCTTAAATGTCGCGCAGGGAATTACCTGTGTTTCCTTTCCAAAAAAATAGCGGGCAGCCATTTGATGAAAGCTGCCTTCATAGCCCTGTATAGATACTTTGGTGGTCATTGTCATATAAATGAGAAATCCCGGCTTTTGACCGGGACTCTTATGTTGATTTTTGTTTGATCATCTGTTCATTTCAACAAAAGCATTCCCGGCTTCGGGCTAAAGAAGTAATAAAAATAAAACCAGCGAAATGCCTTTGTAATCGTCATACTTCAAAAATACTATTCCGTTTTAAACAAAAAAATTATTAAGCCATTTTTTTTGAAGGGCGAACTGAATCCGCTTCATTCATCCTGATCCTCCTACCCCGAAAATTTTTTCCATCAATGGCCTTGATCATTTTTTTAGAGGCTGCCGGCTCTATTTCAATCCAGCTATTCATTTCTTTCATATCGACGCGGCCCAGCACATCTTTATTCAAATCGCTCATATCAAGGATAAATTGCAAAAAGCTGGCCTTGTAGAAGCCGTCTTTTGTTCCGAGGTTTACGAACAGGCGTTGATAACTTCTATTGCCGAAATTCCGCCCTTTTGTATCGCGATGAACGGCAGGATCGCGACGATCTCTTTTTTCTTCCCGGAAATTAAGGTCGGCAGCGTTTTCGTAATATTTCAGAAACCGGTCAAATTCCAGTGCAGCCACCCTTTGTAAAATCTCTTCTTTTTCTGTAGCCGCAAACCTTTCCTTGAGTACAGGCAAATAAGTTTCGTATTCGCCATGACTGATATCTGCCTGCAACATTTTGTCAATGAAATGGAAGAATTGTTTACGG
>DASXOT010000582.1:0-4142 GCA_036494065.1 Chitinophagaceae bacterium | reverse complement strand
AACCGGTCGGTGATGTAGCGACTGGCTAATTCCACCGCAGCAATGATTGCTTCGTCTTTGATCCTTACGTGATGATGCGTTTCATACCTGTCCTTCAAGCCACGCAAAATAGAGATCGCATCTTCCACAGATGGTTCATCGATCATGACTTTCTGAAAGCGGCGTTCTAATGCCTTATCTTTCTCAAAATACTTTTGATATTCATTCAATGTAGTGGCACCTATTGCTCTCAATTCACCGCGGGCAAGAGCCGGCTTTAAAATATTTGCCGCATCCATTGCACCTTCGCCACCTCCTGCTCCTACCAGTGTATGTATTTCATCGATGAAAAGAATAATTTCCCCTTCACTCATAGTAACTTCTTTAATAACGGCTTTCAGTCTTTCTTCAAATTCACCTTTATATTTTGCGCCTGCAATTAACTGACCCATGTCGAGTCCATAAATAATCTTGGATCGCAGATTCTCAGGCACGTCACCATTCACGATCCTCATAGCCAACCCTTCTACAATTGCCGTTTTACCTACGCCCGGTTCGCCCACTAAAATGGGATTATTCTTCGTCCTGCGGGAAAGAATATGTAATGTTCTTCGTATTTCTTCATCGCGACCGATCACGGGATCAAGTTTGCCCTGGCGCGCCAATTCATTCAGGTTTCTTCCATACTTATTAAGTGAATTAAATTCCTGTGTTTGCGTTTGCGATGTAACTGTCTCACCTTTTTTCAATTCTTTAATAGCGGCTACGAGGCCTTTTTCCGTAAGCCCTGCATCCTTTAACAATTTGGCCGACGCATCACTTCCCTGTACAATTGCCAATAGCAGGTGTTCCGGAGTGATAAACTCGTCGCCGAATATTTTTAATACAGAACCTGCCCGTAATATCACGCTATTCGCATCGCGACTGATAGATTGTGCGGCATCATTATTCGTTTTCGGCAATTTATCTATCAATTCATCCAATTTGCTTTGAACAAGGTTAAGTGTTACATTATTTTTCTTCAATAAATATTCTACGGCCGAATCTTCCTGTTCCAAAAGCGCTTTTAAAATATGCTCAGTTTCTATATTCGGATTCTGTGCATTAAACGCCAGTTGCTGGGATTGCTGGAATGCTTCTGCCGCTTTTATAGTGAAATTTCCAAGGTTCATATAAGTTTGTTCGAGTTTATTTTTTTATTTCCCAGGTAAATCTTTGTCATTCTATCTGGGTTTTTCCAATAACTTTAAACCATATTAACAAATCCCAATCCAAGCCAAAATCCCCGTAACTATGGCATGTAAAGGCTCTTCCATCTGCATCAAAGTCATGAGTTTATCGTTTTCCCTGTTATTATTACATACCGCTTTTGCCCAACAAAATTTTGGCGATCTCGATGCCATGCTTCAAGAGAGACAAAAACTGCTGGGCAAGGACTTCGTGGTCATGGTATGGAAAAAAGACGATACCCTCGTTTATAAGAAAGAGGTTGGCGAATTTAACAGCAAAACACAGGCCCCGATTGCAAGTTGTAGCAAATGGTTAACTGCCGCACTGGTAATGACTTTTGTGGACGAAGGCAAACTTTCGCTTGATGACAAGATCACCAAGTGGCTGCCGGAATTTGAAAAATATGGCAAGAACTATATTACCATTCGCGACTGCCTATCGCATAAGACAGGCATCCGTTCAGAACCTCTTACACTTTTGAAATTCCTGGAACGTAAAAAATATAATTCATTGGAAGATGAGGTTAATTCATTTGCGGCGAAAGATATCCAGGCAAATCCCGGGACTGAATTTCGGTATAGTAATATAGGATTAAATATTGCAGGAAGAATTTTGGAAATCATTAGTAAGAAGCGATTTGATGTTTTGGCGCGGCAGCGATTGTTTGTCCCCTTGGCAATGAGAAGATCAAGTTTTACTACATTGGATGGCAGCGCACTCAATCCATCTGGAGGGGCACTATCGAGTCCGGATGATTATATGCATTTCCTTGTTATGCTTATGAATAAAGGTGTGTACCAGGGTAAGCGTATTCTCAGTGAAAAAGCCGTCAATACGCTATTGCAGGTTCAAACAAAGTCCGAAGAAATCAAATACGCCCCCAAACCTGCAGAGGGTTATAATTACGCGCTGGGCGCATGGGTAGTTGAAGAAAAGGACGGACAGGCTACTGCAGTTTCGAGTCCGGGGTTATTTGGTACCTGGCCTTTGATTGACTATTGCCGGGGGTACGTTTATTTATTCTTTGTAAAAAACCTATTGAGCGAAGAAAAAGCAGATCAGCAAATTGATATTATAAAAACATTAGACGAAAAATTTTCAAATAACTGCAAATAGACAAGTTCAAATAGTTTTGCTATGTATGAAAAGAAATCGGAACCGCTTGCTTCGAGTTCTGTGTATTATAGGAGAATTGCCGGGAACATGGCCCGCTCTATGGTCATCCTTGTAATAATGTTATTGATCGGCACCATCGGTTATCATTTTTCTACACACCCGATAACAGAATGGCTGGATGCATTTCACAACGCGTCCATGATCCTCAGCGGCATGGGGCCCGTAGTGACGTCTGGTTTTACGAGTCTCGGAAAAATATTTTCTTCGCTATATGCTTTGTTCAGCGGCATTATCTTCATCGGCGCGATGGGATATATTTTCGCGCCTGGGCTACATCGCATTTTTCATAAGCTGCATTTGGAACAAGGCAAACACACCAGCTAATTATCTTTTTTTACGAGCACTACTTTATTTCGATCGGCTTTGTAGATCGCGTCGTAATATTTTGCCAGGTCCACATATTCTTTAGGCGTAAAGGTCCCACTGTATTGCTCTCTTAAACGATAATACAAGATTTTATTATCGACGAGTTTTGTACTGTTTATGTATTTACCAAATTTTGTTTCCAGGCTCACAGGCTGTGGCAGCGATTCGGGTTCGTATCCTTTTGGGATTTCAATCTCGACCGAATCAACATGTTTGAACTCGGTACGCAGAACAATGTCGTATTTCCTTTCTTCATCTGTGCTTAATTTAAGATCAGATCTTGCCATCACGTTGGGTATGATGAATATTCTTTTCCCTGTTATCGTCGCATAATTGCTCACATAGAGGCTCAGTCTTTCTTCTACTTCCGGTATAGTTGATTTGATTTCTTTGTAATCAAACTTATCAATATCATAAGTGGGGAAATCAAGTTCCCTTTGCAGGTATTCTTTCACTTTATCTTTTGAGAGGTAGTTGATCATACCATGCACATCGTCCTGTTCCAATCCTTTGTAATCAGTGTTAGTTTCTACACGCAGCGAGGCATCATCAGCCAGAACTGCTTTCAAGTTTCTTACCTGCACATTGTCTTTCAAGCCGTACTTCGGCGTATGAACCAATTGTCCTCCATTTGCATCCACTGCCAGTGCATACCTGTCGGCTGTAAATGAGCTCAGGTAACCGGCGGGCATGGTTTGGTCGGTGCACTCGAGCCACACAGTATCTTTTTCGAGCGGTACAAATAAGATAACATGATTGAACTGGTTTGAGGGAAAATCGTCTGTCATATATGTGGCATCTTCGCCCGCCCTGATCAATGTGTATTCGGACCGGATGCCTGCTTCCTTCAAAAGGCTTGACATATAATTCGAGAGGGCCTTGCAATCGCCATAACCTTTTTTCCCTACGTACGCTGCATCAAATGGCTGCCACCCGCCAATGCCCAATTGGATACTTATATATCTTGTATTTCTCTGCATGTATTCATACAAAACCTGGATCTTCTTTTTTACATCTGTTATACCATCTGCAAGACTATGCACATCCACCTTTACATTATCGGGAAGAACGTCCCTGCCCGCTTTAAGTTGATATAAGAATTTCCCATAGTCAAGCCATGTATTCATATTTCCCTTGTAGTCTCCGAGCTGAAAATCAGTCGGACCCGTAATGACCGTTGTCGTAAGGTCATGCCAGTAAGGGCCATTGATCTCTTTGGTAATGGCGACCATGTCTTTTATAGCCCATGATGTAACTGTTTTATTTTTTTCAGTTGTTACTTGCGGTTGACCATTGTAGTTAAAATCTTTGAACCTGAATTTATAATCAGAGGGGCAAACAACGCTAAAGTGGCTCTCCACAACAGACAATTTCTCGCCGTCTTCGGGGAT
>DASXOT010000581.1:0-1540 GCA_036494065.1 Chitinophagaceae bacterium | reverse complement strand
AGTGGCCAGTAGTTTTATATTCGGATTGATGGCGAGTATTTGTTTTAATAAAGGAATCAAATCAATTGTGTCCTGTGAAAGGCTGAATTGCGAAAGGGCAATATCGGTTTGCCCAGATGGCACATCATCATAACTATACACAGAAGCATTTAAATCCGAGGAACCCATACTTATTCTCAGATAACTAACCTTAATTGAATTGTCGCCGCTTCCAAACAACTCCTGCAACAAAGAGTTCTTGTCAGAAGAATTTAGCTGATTGATCACGTAAGCGCTTCCACCTGTTAAAGCATATCCAAAGCCATCAACCGCTTGAAACGTCTGCGTGGTATCAACGTCGATAAACGAATAAGAATTTGCTACTTTACCGGTCGTTTGATCGACTTGCTTTTGCAATAATAAAGTCTGATCGCCTTTTGTGACCCATGAAGAAATGGTGACACCCGGGGTATTATTATTGTTACTATTATTTCCATTGTTACCGCCATTATCACTGCTACCTTTCGAGCAATTTGATTGAGCGGATAACAATCCAAGCAACAAAAAAGCAGATATAAAATTTAGACGCATAAAAATAGAATTACTTAAAAATTATTTTTTGTTTACCATCGGCTTCAGAAAAATTAATGAATCATTATTTCTAGCTATGACCAACAATTTATTACCGTCAGCAGTCTTCAACCATTTCGCGTCCCGCATTTCCCCAGTTACCGACGGCATATTTACCGTTTGATCAGTTTTCAATTTCCCATTATTGAATGAAAAAATAGTTGGCAAAAGAGCATCATACCTTCCTTCGTAAGGTGTTACGCCGTAAAAATTACCCACCGCCAGGAAGCTGTGTGACAAGCTATCGTAAGGCGCAAAACCCATGATCGGCGACATTTGCAGTTCCCTGGGAAGATCCATTCTTTCGAAGTTTCCTTTTCCATCATTAATAAAGCAGGAGGAACTGAGCGTTTCCGCCTTCAGTTCCGTATAATCTTTGAAAAGATCATAAAATATGTATTGAACTGTTTTTCCGGCTACATCACTATACTGCAGGTATGCTTTTTTGAGAACCGGTAGTGAACGCTCCAGTTCATCCTTGGCTAAAAAAGGATATTCTTTGCCATCAATCGTATAGCACATGATTTGCTCAATGGACCCATTGTTGTCAAAATCTTTTACATACAACTTACAGGGACCATCTTTACCCGCCCACAGTTTAGAATTATGTCCCCAATTACCAGCCAGAATATCGGGATAGCCATCACCGTTTACATCAGCCACTTCAATTGTTTGCCAAAGCCCTGATGATTGAGGTATGTCTGATTCGGTAAATTTTCCGTTGTGATTAATAAATACTTTTACAGGCATCCATTCTCCTGTTACAATCAAATCGGGCCAGCCATCATTATTAATATCTGCGAACCTGGCAGAGGTAACCATTCCAATATTTGATAGTTGAATAATGTGATAGTCCGCCATATCAAATTTTCCCTTTCCGTCATTCAAGAATAAATACGAGGTCATTGGAATTCCAAACTGGTTTGCCATT
>DASXOT010000580.1:0-7546 GCA_036494065.1 Chitinophagaceae bacterium | reverse complement strand
AGATCCTTTGTGATTTGAAGGCACAGTTCGCGGGTAGGGCAAATGATAAGTGCCTGTGGGTATTTCTGCTGTTTATCGATCAATTGCAGGAGTGGCAGACCGAATGCGGCTGTCTTGCCAGTTCCCGTTTGAGCAAGACCTATAAAATCTTTCGTTCCCTGTAGCAGAACAGGGATGGCTTTTTCCTGGATGGGAGTCGGCTCGACAAATCCTAACGCTTTAATGGAATGAAGCAAACCCGGTTCAATACCTAACTCTTCAAATAAGACCACTGAATTTTTATTTAATAAGAAAAATAATTAAGGCGCAAAGATAGATGATGCGGTAGAGATAAAGATGATAGCAGCAGGAAAGGTCAATAAATGAGCAATTACAAAATCTTAAGTACCTGTCAAAAGAAAAGCCATCCCAAATGAGATGGCCTTACGATCGTTTTGCCAAAGAATTATTTCTTTTTGCTTGTGTCAGCAGACATTTTTGAAGTGTCTTTCTTGGCAGCAGTATCCATATTCATCTTCGGTGCCGATGTATCTACTTTGGAAGAATCAATTGGGGTAACTGTACTGTCCTTAGAGCTGGAGCCACTGCCGCTACTGTTACAAGCTGCTAAAGATGTGGCGATGATTGCAATTGCAAAAAACTTTTTCATTTTCGGAATTTTGTGATTGTTAACAATAGATTTGTGATTAATACCGTATTTTTTAAAAGGTAACCCACCTTTTAAAAAAAATTCCCTGAGGAGGGTTACTATTTGTAAAACTTTGTATTAAATAAAGGATTTCAGTGAGAGTTGATATTAACGAAAAAGAGCTATTGCAAGGGCTGGCCCGAAATGATAGAAAGGCAATTGAGATCATTTACAGGGAAAATTATAATATGATACAGTCACTGGTCCTCAGCAATAGTGGCTCGGCTGAAGATGCAAAGGACGTTTTCCAGGAAGCCATGATAGTTCTTTATGAAAAGGTAAGATCAGGCCGATTTGAGCTAAACTGTTTGATTAAGACCTACGTCTATTCGGTAGGTCGGCGGTTGTGGCTGAAGCGACTTCAACAGATGAGTCATTACGCACCCATCCTGGAAAATTTGCTGGATGTTGTGCCTGTAGAAGAGGAAATAGAAGAAATTGAAAAAATTAATGACGAATTCCAGGCAATGGATAAGGCGATCGGCAGTTTAGGCGAGCCCTGCAAGAGTCTTTTAGAAGCTTACTATCTTCAAAAGAAAAACATGCAGGATATAGCTGTATCTTTTGGTTACACCAATGCTGATAATGCAAAGAACCAGAAATACAAATGCCTGATGAGATTGAAAAAAATATTTTTTGCTCACTACAAAAATGGCAATGGCAATGGATGATATTAAAATTCTTGACACGGTTGAACGTTACATCCTGGGTGATATGACCCCTGATGAACGCCTGTATTTTGAGCAATTGCGTAAAACGAACCCGGAAGTCGATCAACTAGTGGTTGAGCACACAATTTTTTTACACCAGATGAATCGTTTTTCCGACTGGAAGAATTTCAAACAAACGCTTCATGATACACATACCGATTTGAGTGAGCAAGGAAAGATTAAAGCAAATGAGTTGACGGGTAAGGCAAGAGTAGTTTACTTATGGAGAAAATCGAAGCGTGTAGTAGCTATCGCTGCTGTCATTGCCGGTGTTACTGCTATTGGCATTACGATCCTTGTAAATTCATTGACGCCGCAACAAAAAGATCCTAAGGTGCAGGAATTGGTACACAAAGTGAATGTACTACAGCAAAATCAACAGGTCTTTAATGAAAAGATCAACAGCGTTGTCAAAAAAACTGAAGCACCTATCATCCCCACACCTGTTCGTTATAACGGTACAGGTTTTCTGATTGATCCTACCGGGTTGATGATCACAAATGCACATGTTGTAAAGAATTCAAGGAACATTTATGTACAAAACAACAAAGGGGATCAATTTAAGGCTTTCGTTGTGAGGCTGGATGTTCCAAGAGATGTGGCAATCATAAAAATCGACGATGACAACTTCAAACCTGTTTCTTCATTGCCCTACAGTATTCGCAAAACAGCTTCAGACATCGCTGAGCCTATCTACACATTGGGTTATCCAAGGGATGAAATCGTGTATGGTGAGGGTTATTTAAGCGCTAAAACGGGTTATAACGGAGATACATTAAGTTGCCAGATATCGATTAATGCAAATCCCGGCAACAGCGGTGGACCTATATTTAATCACGATGGTGAGATAATTGGCATATTGAGTGCGAAAGAGCCCGACCTGGAAGGCGCTGTCTTTGCCGTGCAATCAAAATATATCTACCAGGCACTGGACGAATTAAGACAAAGTCCCCTGTACAAAAATGTAAAGATGCCTTCTAAATCAAGCCTGGTCGGTCTGGACAATAAACAACAAGTGAAGAAGATCGAGGATTTTGTATTTATGGTCAAAGGAGATTAAGTTTTGTTCTTCCCTTCCCTTGCTTTTAATCAGGTCCATAGTCTTTCAGGATATGCTCCTAAATTGACCAGCTCCTTTAGCTTTTGTTCTACATCCGGCGCGTCTTCCTTATAGGTAACTCCAAACCACGGAACAGGCGTAGTGACCACTTTAATGGTGCCTCCGTCCTTAATGAACTGATCAGCGACGATTGGGATAAAAAACTCGGCCTTGGGGTTCTGAATATTGTCCCGTAAAAATTCGCGAAATAGCCGTTGAGTATATTGAAAAATGGATGGATGGAAACACCAAAAATTCATCGATACGCTGGTGTTTAGTGGCAGTTCTTTTGGCTGTTTATCATCCTCACAGATCACCTTACCATTTTTCAATGCCACATTGATTCGTTCAGCGATCGAAGTAAGATTTCCTGCTTCATCTACCTGGCAAACGCCCCGGTTTACCGTTCCATTTTCCGACAGCGTTTTTAGCAAATCATAACCTATAATGGCATAGCGATCAGCCGTACATTCACTCAATAAAAAATTCTGAGCTTTTGTAAAAGCATCCTGGCCATAAAAATCATCGGCGTTAATTACTGCAAAAGGTTCGTTTACTTTTTCCATGGCAGAAAGAACAGCATGAGCCGTACCCCATGGTTTTTTTCTTTCCTCCGGAATAGCTATTCCTTCTGTAAAGCCGCTCATCTCCTGGAATACGTAATCCAACTGGATACGATCTTTTAATTTCGGTTCAAATATTTCTTTGAACTCATTAGCAAAATCTCTGCGGATAATAAAAACTACCTTTTTAAATCCTGAACGTATCGCGTCGAAAATAGAATAATCCATCAGCGTCTCTCCGCCCGGTCCGAAACCCTGGATCTGTTTGATTCCTCCATATCGTGAGCCCATGCCCGCTGCCAATAAGACCAATGTTGTTGTTGTTGTTTCCATACCGTTGATTTATGAACAGCGCGAAATTAAATTAATTTCGTTTTATGCAGAACCTGTTATTTGAAACTATCACAACAGATGATATTAATCTTGATCTGCTACAAGAGAAAAATATCAAACTTTCTATTCTTCGCCTTGATAAAATTCACCCTGTCATTTCAGGAAACAAATGGTTTAAACTTAATTATTATCTAAAAAAGGCTACAGAGCAAGGAAAAAATCGGCTGGTGACTTTTGGCGGTGCTTACTCAAATCACATTATAGCCACCGCAGCCGCTGGAAAATTATTGGGTTTTGAGACTGCGGGTATCATTCGTGGTGAAATGCCCGAAATTCTGTCTCATACATTATTACAAGCTGCGGAGTATGGAATGGAGTTGATTTTCCTGAACCGCGTAGATTTCCGGAATAAAATCATTCCGGATGAAATAAAATATAACCCGGACATCGATCTTATAATTGAAGAAGGTGGTTACGGAGTTGATGGAGCAAAAGGAGCTTCTGAGGTTTTGAAATACTGCAAGAAAGAAATTTACTCCCATATTGCCTGCGCGGTGGGGACGTCGACGATGATGGCAGGCCTCATCAAAGCATGCGCACATCGGCAGGTAATCACGGGCATTTCAGTGCTAAAAAATAACAACGAAGCAGAAAAAGATCTTATCAATTTGTTATCGCCTGAAGAAAGAGAAAGACAGTTTCAAATTCTCCATAATTATCACTTTGGCGGCTACGCGAAATACAACGCGGCATTGATCGGTTTCATGAATGAATTTTATAAAAAGACCGGCCTGCCATCCGATTTTGTTTACACAGGGAAATTATTTTTTGGAATCGTGGACATGATCAGGAATAATTCATTTCCGAATGAAAGCAACATACTATTGATACATAGCGGAGGACTCCAGGGAAATCTGTCCTTGCCCAAGGGAACGTTAATCTTCTAATGTTCTTTCCCGCTACCCTATCTTTGCAGCCAATTATTAAAAGAATCCTAACCTTTTTTCGTTATAGAAATGATGAAAAGATCAATAGGTCTAACCACTGCCTTATTATTGTTTTTCTTTTGCAAAGTTTTCGCCCAGGATACCCTTCCAGCATTCTCCGTTCATAATGTTGGCAATAACCGAATTATCATTAGCTGGAAAAACAACTACAGTTTTGTCAGGCAAATAAGTATTCAACGCTCATCGGACAGCCTGAAAAGCTATAAGACTATTCTTTCCGTTCCTGACCCCATGAACCGGCAGAATGGTTATGCCGACACCAGGGCCCCATCGCCAACGATGTTTTACCGGCTATTCCTGGTTTTTGAAGGCTCCTCTTTTATGTTTTCCAATTCCAAAAGACCGATTGTTGACTCTGTACAAACTGCGGCGGTTGTGGCGGAGCAAAAGAAATCACTTGATCCTTTTAGTATTGAAGTGAATAAGCCGGTGAAAAATATTGATTCCACCCTAAGAGCGACTGGCACTGACAATAAAAACAAGCCAAATATTTGGGTTCCCTCCGTATACGTCTACACGGCAAAGGATGGGAATATACATTTAACCTTACCTGAAACGGACACAAAAAAATACGCTGTAAAATTTTACGACGAAAATGATAATTTCTTATTCGAAGTAAAGGATATGAAAGAATCATCGCTGATAATTGACAAAACAAATTTCTATCATGCAGGTTGGTTTAAATTTGAATTGTTCTCCGATGACAAATTGAAGGAGAAGAACAAGTTCTATATTGGAAAAGAATTTTGAGAACCCGGAGATGAGTGATCAGTGATGAATGGGTATTAGCTGTCTTTTGTCAGGACGACGTTGAAGATTTTTTCAAAATTCCGCATAAGCTTTTCCTTTACTTCTTCTATATCCATGTTCCTGCCCAGTTCCTTTTCTAAAGATGTGACCTGTTTATTCTGAATGCCGCAGGGGATAATGAAATTAAAATAATTAAGATCAGTATTTACATTAAAGGCGAAGCCGTGCATAGTAATCCAACGACTGCAACGAACTCCAATAGCACAAATCTTTCGCTCTCTTCCTTTAATATCCCCATCGATCCAAACGCCGGTTTCTCCCTTCGATCTGCCGGCCTCAATTCCATATTCCTTCAGCGTAAGGATGATCACCTCTTCAATATTGCGTAAATAATGCCCGATATCCGTATCAAATTTTTCCAGGTCAAGAATGGGATAGCCAACAATTTGCTGCGGACCATGAAAAGTAATATCGCCGCCCCTGTTTGTTCGGAAGAACCCAATGCCCTTTGTCCTCAATCCTTCCTCACTCATGAGCACATTATTAATATTCCCGGTTTTACCAAGCGTGAATACTGGTGGATGTTCGACGAAAAGTAAATAATGCTGTGTGTTGCTGTTGATGAGTGATGAGTGATTAGTGATGAGCAGAGCGGTATTGGCAGACGTCGTTATTTCCTTTTCCAACATCTGACGCCGGGCTTCTGACTTTGCAGTCACGTTCCCTTGCAGCAATCTCTCCTGGTAATCCCAGGCCGATTGGTAATCGAGAGTTCCAAGATCACGAAATATAACTTCCTGCGGGATCATAACCTGCAAATTTAAGACATTGCAACAAGCTGCTACCTTTGCCCGAACCGTGGAGATTCTAACAATGTTAAATTGTGATTCGGGAAATTGAGGCGCGAACAACGGCAATAAAGAATCGTTAAGTAATCAAATCTTGAAACATGACTAAAGACGAGCAACTACAGGAAACGAATGAAGAGTTGTACGAGCGATTCAATTTAACCGTTGACAAAGGCCAGGAACCGCTACGCATCGATAAATTTTTAATGCAAAGGATTGAAAGAGCCACCCGAAATAAGTTACAACAGGCAATTAATGCCGGGTTAGTAATTGTGAATGGAAAAGAGGTGCGTCCAAATTACAAGGTCAAGGCGCAGGATGAGATCATTCTTTATTCAGACATGAGCCCCGAAGAGGCAGAGGTAATTCCTGAAAATATTCCGCTGAATATCGTGCATGAAGACGATGACCTGATGGTAATCAATAAACCAGCGGGCATGGTGGTTCATCCGGGAAGCGGTAACTATTCAGGTACATTGTTAAACGGTATCGCTTATTACTTGCAGGGTGAAGGAATAAGTGAAGAAAATCTTCCAAGATTTGGACTAGTCCATCGAATCGATAAAAATACAAGTGGTTTATTACTGATTGCTAAAACGGATCGCGCAATGAGCTACTTAGCCCGGCAGTTTTTTGAACACACGATCCGCCGGCAATATATCGCATTGGTCTGGGGTGATGTAAAAAATGATACCGGGACAATTGTCGCGCATATTGGCCGACACCTGCGGTCAAGAAAATTGTTTGAAGCCTACCCTGATGGCGAACACGGAAAAGAGGCCATCACGCATTATAAAGTGATAGAGCGCTTTGGTTATGTAACGCTAGTAGAGTGCGTTCTTGAAACAGGTCGTACTCACCAGATACGTGTACACATGAAATACATCGGCCATCCTCTGTTTAATGACGATACTTACGGCGGTGATAAAATCGTTAAGGGAACTGTGTTCGCCAAATACAAACAATTTGTAGAAAACTGCTTTGCCATTTGCCCACGCCATGCATTGCATGCGCGCACGTTAGGATTTGTGCACCCTGCAACTAGTAAAGAAATGTTCTTCGAGGCTGAACTGCCCAATGATATAAAGGAACTTGTGGAGAAATGGAAAAGGTATGTAACAAAGAACTAAAGAAAACCACGATTTATAGGATTTTTTTGGATTAATGGGAGATAAATTTTCTAGCCATTTAAAATCTAAAATTTTTAGACAGATTTTTGTTCCCCGAAATTCCTTTAAAAGCTTAAAAAATCCTAGTCTTAAAATCCAGAAAATCGTGGTTCCTTATTCCTTAAAATCAAACAATGTCGCCGTAAATACGCCTCTTTCTCTTTTTTTAAACACCATATCCCAGGTGCCATTGTAAAAAAGAGTTTTTGGCACCAGGTAATTTTCGAAATGAGTCATCTGCACTTCCATGTGCACATTGAAATCGTAGACCCCGGCGTCATAACTAATATCATAATTGCGACCGACAATTTCCATAGTTTTTGCATTGAACCACGTGATAATATTATCAATCACGATATTGTCCCGATCATCAGAGTTA
>DASXOT010000579.1:0-3236 GCA_036494065.1 Chitinophagaceae bacterium | reverse complement strand
CGTCCGTGGGTTTCACCCACGGGTATTCAAATTGAAGCCCTTCGGGCTTCTGGGGTGGTGCCGGTAATTTCTCACAGAAGATATTTTTCGTGAAACTCAATTCCATTTTCCTTGAATAGTCGCTTGAACTCATCGTAAAATGGTTCCTTTTTATGATGTTGTTTTTGATTCTTTACATAGTTGATAATTTTATCTCTTTCCCTTATTGAATATGTAAATGCGCCGTAACCTATTTGCCATGCATCGAATGCAGGAAAATATCCGCTCTTCTTCATCCATATCGAGCTTGCCACTTTTATATCTTTTACATAATCAGCTAATGCAATAGTTGGATGTAGATCTGAGAAAATATGCAAGTGATCCTCTATGCCATTTATACGATATAACTTGCAATTTTTCTTTTTGATTATCCCATAAATGTATCCGTACAACTTTTTACAATTTGCCTCGGAAATTGTCGGCTCCCGATACTTAGTGCCGAAAACAATTTGATAAAAAATTTGACGATAGCTCACCTTTACTTAATTGCTTCCAAGATAGATTTGGAAAGGTGGTAACCCAAAGTGATTAGGCGACTTAGATTGATATTTTTCCCATTTTCGATTTGTAATTATATCATTGGATCGTGGTGTAACTTCCGGAGCACTTTATTTGATTAAATATGGTAGATATAAGAGTTGAATTTTTTATTGAAGCAGGATTACAACAACCGCTCATGGTCAGCTTGAAATAAGGCTGTATCGTGAAGAATCATTTTCGATAATTTTCAAGAATTCTTTGCTTCAAAGGCAGGTTTGATTATAAACCGCAACTGGGTGAACTCGCAGAAAACCACGAAATTGCTGAATAGAATTGTTGTCGTACAAGTGTGCGACGCAACGAAAGCTGATAGTAATTCTGCTGCTTGTCACATAAATACAAAAATTAGAAATGAAACGCTACTCCCACCCGATTGGAGTGCTAGCCGCACTCTTGCTTTTTTTTAATTGTGTTGCCCAACATAAAACAATTGATCAGAAAGTTGATTCGATTTTGAGATTGATGACGCTTGATGAGAAAATTGGGCAAATGAATCAATATAATGGTGACTGGGACGCGACAGGACCAATAACAAAAGATGGAGACAAACAAAACCAGATAAGAAAAGGGATGCTTGGCTCCGTGTTGAATGTTACGGGTGTTGAACATACAAGAACACTGCAGGAGATAGCCATGCAATCACGGTTAAAGATCCCATTGCTATTTGGCCAGGATATTATTCATGGATACCGCACTATTTTTCCCGTGCCATTGGCCGAGGCAGCCAGTTGGGACACTACAGCTATCATGCTTTCAGCGAGGATTGCTGCAACGGAAGCTTCAGCAGCCGGCGTGCATTGGACCTTTGCGCCAATGGTCGACATTGCGCGCGACCCACGATGGGGCCGGGTAATGGAAGGAGCGGGGGAAGATCCTTACTTAGGGTCTGTGATTGCCGCTGCAAGGGTTCGCGGTTTCCAGGGAAAAGGCTTGGGGAATACAGATGCGTTGATGGCTTGCGTTAAACATTTTGCAGCATATGGTGCGGCAATCGGCGGACGCGATTATAACTCGGTCGATATGAGTGAAAGAACTTTGTGGGAAATTTATTTGCCCCCATTTAAAGCTGCCATCGACGCCGGCGCCGCAACAATAATGAATTCGTTCAATGACCTGAATGGAATACCTGCTACTGGCAATAAATATTTACAAAGAGATATTCTGAAAGGCAAATGGAATTTCAAAGGGTTTGTTGTGAGTGATTGGGGATCCGTTGGAGAAATGATCAACCACGGTTTTGCGAAGAACAATTATGAAGCAGCACTGGAAGCAGTAACTGCGGGCTGCGATATGGATATGGAAAGCAGGAGCTACATCAATAATCTATCAAAATTAGTAAAGGAAGGAAAAGTAAAACCGGAATTGATCGATGATGCAGTGCGCCGAATTCTGCGTAAAAAATTTGAAATGGGTTTATTTGATGATCCTTTCAAATTCTGCAATACAGAACGGGAAAAGCTGCAATGGAATAATTCCGAAAATTTAAAAGCGGAAGAAATTGTTGCGAAAAAGAGCATTGTAATGTTGAAAAATGAAAATCATCTATTGCCTTTAAGCAAACAAACAAAAACGATCGCGTTGATTGGGCCGTTTATAAAAGCGGTAAGAGATAATCTTGGCTTTTGGTCATACTCATGGCCAGATGATTCTTCCAGGATCGTCACCGTATGGCAGGGGATACAGAATAAATTAGGACCGGGCGCAAAATTATTATATGCTAAAGGCTGTGAGATTAATGATAGTTCACAAGCAGGTTTTGCAGAGGCAATTGAAGTTGCAAAACAAGCGGATGTAGTAATTATGAATGTGGGTGAGGCCAGTGATTGGAGTGGCGAGGCAAAAAGCAGGAGCGACCTTCATTTGCCAGGCATGCAGGAGGAACTGATAAAGGCAATTTATGCGACAGGAAAACCCGTTGTTGTTATGATCAATGCAGGAAGACCGCTAATATTTAACTGGACGGCAGATCATGTTCCCGCGATCCTGTATACCTGGTGGTTGGGAACAGAGGCAGGAAATGCTATTGCGGATGTATTGTTCGGAGACTATAATCCTTCGGCGAAACTGCCGATTAGTTTCCCAAGAGCGGAAGGACAAATACCCATTTATTATAATCACTATAGCACGGGTCGGCCTGCAACAAGCGATAGTGACAAGTTTTACAGGTCTGCCTATATTGATCTGTCTATTTATCCAAAATTTCCGTTTGGCTTTGGCTTAAGTTATACAAATTTCAGCTACAGCGACATACAATTGAGCAGCTCAACAATGAAAGTTGGTCATCCTATTGACGCTACCGTTACTATTACAAATGCGGGGAATTATGATGGGGAAGAAACGGTGCAATTGTATCTGCAAGACCTAGTAGGTTCTGTAGTGCGGCCGGTAAAAGAGCTAAAAGGATTTCAAAAGATATTTTTAAAGAAAGGGGAGACCAGGCAGGTAAGTTTTACGATTGATATCGAGAAACTTAAATTCTACGACTCAGGCCTGCACTATATATATGAGCCTGGCGATTTCAAGGTGTTTATTGGTGGTAATTCACAGGAGGTAAAAGAGGCCTCTTTTCAGCTTCAATAATCAACTGCAATTATAGGCAACGTTTTTGATTGAGTTACGAAGATGAATCGCGTTTTTCGACAATTGATTACCGAGAT
>DASXOT010000578.1:0-2970 GCA_036494065.1 Chitinophagaceae bacterium | reverse complement strand
ATCTTGACAGGATGCCCTCTTACCACAGGGGGATGATAATTCTCGATAGCCTTTAACAGGATCTCATTCAACTGGGATGTACTGATCTTTCGTTTTCGGTTTTCATTTACTTCTATCGCCGTTTCAATTGTTTTGAAGATCCGGGTCTTGTCCTTTGCCGACACGAATAATATAGGTATGTCATTAAATGGCGCAAGTCGTTTCTTTAATTCTTTTTCATAATCACGAGTTGTATTTGTTTGTTTTTCAGCAAGATCCCACTTATTCACGAGTAGTACAATTCCCTTCCCTTTTCGGGTTGCCAGGCTGTAAATACTTAGATCCTGGGCAGTAATTCCTTTTTGTGCATCCAATAGCAGCAGGCATACGTCGGCTTCATCAATTGCTTTAATGGCCCTGATAACTGAATAAAATTCCAGGTCTTCATGAACCTTTGCCTTGCGCCGGATACCTGCCGTATCTATCAGAATAAATTCTTTTTTGAAGAGATTATAATGAGTATGAATCGTGTCCCTGGTGGTTCCCGCAATATCACTCACAATCGTTCTTTCTTCTCCTATCAACGAATTTAATAGCGACGACTTACCTACGTTCGGTTGACCAATAATAGCAAACCTGGGTAAATGTTCTTCGAATTCTAGAGCATCTTCCTTTATGAGAACCGATATCGAATCCAATAGCTCGCCGGTGCCGCTACCGGTCATTGATGAAACGAAAAAAATATTTTCAAAACCCAGGCTATAAAATTCAGCTGCCTCCAACATGCGCTCATGATTGTCTACTTTATTTACGACCAGGAACACCGGCTTAGTGCCACGACGCAAAACCTGCGCCATCGCATCGTCAAGATCAGTTCGGCCCGTAGCGGCATCTACCATAAATATAATCGCATTGGCCTCTTCTACCGCAATGACCACTTGCTTCCTGATCTCTCGTTCAAAAATATCCTCACTATCCGGCACGAAACCACCCGTGTCAATTACGTTGAACGTTTTTCCATTCCAATCTGCTATACCGTATTGCCGGTCACGGGTTACGCCACTAATATCATGCACGATAGCTTTTCGTTGCTCCATCATCCGATTAAAAAACGTGCTCTTCCCCACATTCGGTCTGCCAACAATTGCTACTGTAAACCCTGCCATAGATTTATAAATTAATCGTCAAATTTGAAATGTAAAGATTGAAAAATATGAAAAATAAAACGTGAAAGGAGTAAATAGTCTCTCGTCACCCACGCACGCTTGAATCAATAGCCATATTCTCTCAACTGTAATTCATTTTCCCGCCAATTGGGTTTTACTTTCACAAATAATTCAAGAAAAACCTTTTGTCCAAGGAATTTTTCAATCTCATGCCTGGCGGTAGTTCCCAATTTTTTAATCATTTTTCCGCCGTCACCGATTATGATGCCTTTTTGTGTTTCACGCTGCACAATAATTTCAGCCCTGATTTTAATTAGTGTCGATTTTTCCTTGAATTCCTGCACCAACACGGCAGTATGATAAGGTATCTCCTCTTGAAAAAATTCATATATCTTTTCCCTTATCAGTTCCTCCGTAAAAAATTTTGTTGAAAGGTCACTGATCTCATCTTCGTTGTAAAACTTTTCCCCTTTCGGTAAGAATTCAAGAATAATGTCCAAAATCTTTTTCCTGTCTTTATTGTTTAATGCCGATACGCCAGCAGCCTTTTTACAATACCGCTGGCTTTCAAAAAATGCAAGTGCCTCCTTTATTTTTTCTTTTTTCGCTTTGTCAATTTTGTTGATCAGGACAACTGAAGGAACTTTTAATTTTAATGATAAAAAGATTTGATCACAATCTTTCCAGTCATCATTAATATCTACAACCAGCAGCGCGAGATCGGCATCTTCGAGAGATTTTTTTACAGCCTGCATCATTTTTTCATGCAGCTTATACCTTGGTTCAATGATACCGGGTGTGTCAGAAAAAACAATTTGATAATCTTTTTCTGTAAGAATTCCTTTGATACGATGACGTGTCGTTTGCACTTTCGGTGAAATGATAGCGAGTTTCTCTGCCATCAATAAATTGAGTAAGCTGCTTTTGCCGGCATTGGGACGGCCAAATATGTTTACAAAACCCGATTGCATGTATTCGATTCAAACAGTATAATAAAAAACCCGCCATGGGCGGGGTTGTTGCGAAGGGAAGATTCGAACTTCCGACCTTCGGGTTATGAGCCCGACGAGCTACCACTGCTCTACTTCGCGATGTGGAGCGCAAAGGTAATCGTATGGTTGTTAATAGCCAAACAAAAGTGAGTAATAGTGATCAAACATAGCAAGGGCCTGTTTATGGGACTCATTCTCATTCCTTAAGATATGAGTCCGTAACCGCCGGCGTAAATCGTGAGATAAATCATGCAGCCGTCATGCTGGCACATTCTTGAGCACAGCTTTGGCAGAACTCTGCACATTTTTTACAATGATCCATGTTATGTTTGTGACATTCTTCCGCACAGGCATGACAGATATCTGCACATAACTGGCAAATGGCATTCGCATGTTCGCTCTCTAAGCTCATGAGTTGGGCGGCCACGCGACAAATTGCAGCACATTCCATATCTAATTGCACGCATCTCGCCATTTTATCAACGTGAGGTTCCTTCAAACAAGCCGCTGCGCAATGATCACATGCAGCTGCACATTGCATGCAGGCATCAATGCAGGCTTCATAACTCGGGTTCATCATGATATTTTTTCCTTTCGACAAACAAATACCAAACCATACTGCTCAAAATAAAAGCCCCCCAACAAGGCGGAGGGCTTTTACTGTTGCCATATTTATGTTCTTAGCTATGATTTTGAAATATTGCTGGCGCCGGTTGTTCTAACCTCACGAATCAAGCCATCGCCTTTATAGTGGACATCACTCGCGCCGGTTGCATGAGCAGTTAATTCTTTATTTACAGTAATGGTAATGCTACTTGCGCCCGTAGCTTTTG
>DASXOT010000577.1:0-2709 GCA_036494065.1 Chitinophagaceae bacterium | reverse complement strand
GATGGTGAAAAACCAGTCGTAATATGCTCACTGGGAGATGCCTCTATAACTGAAGGTGAGGTAAGCGAAGCCTTCCAGTTTGCCGTGCTCAAACAATTACCTATAATTTATTTAATCCAGGATAATCATTGGGGTATTAGTGTGTCGGCAGAAGAATCCAGGACCATGGATGCTTATGAGTATGTAGAAGGATTCAAAGGCATGAACAGGATTCGTGTGGATGGTACTGATTTTATCAGCAGCCATGAGACAATGCGGCAGGTTATCGACGATGTAAGAAAAAACAGGAGACCCTGGTTGGTGCACGCAAAAGTATCCCTGCTCAATCATCACACGAGTGGTGTGCGCAAGGAATTTTACCGTAGTGCAGAGGATCTTGCCAGGCATTTGGAAAATGATCCTCTTCGTAAACTTAAAAATATCTTATTGCAAAGCGAAGTTGCTGAAGATCACCTTAGTCATCTGGAATCGGAAATAGCGGTGGAAATAAAAAGTGATTTTTCAAAAGCACTCCACTCGGCAGAACCCGATCCTGGAAAAATATCTGATTTTATTTTTTTACCAACACCTGTTACCAGGGAGAAGGGTGAGCGATCACCTGCCAATAAAGGAAAAGTAATAATGGTGGATGCCGCTTTGTTTGCGATCCGCGAAATTATGGAGGAGCATAGCAACGTTGTTTTATATGGACAGGATGTGGGAAGAAGGTTGGGTGGCGTTTTTCGGGAAGCTGCAACACTGGCTGATCGCTTTGGTGACCATCGCGTGTTCAACACGGCCGTACAGGAAGCATACATTATTGGCTCAACTGTCGGAATGAGTGCCGCCGGCGTGAAGCCAATTGTAGAGGTTCAGTTTGGCGATTATATCTTCCCCGGCATTAATCAACTGGTAAGTGAAATTTCAAAATCCTGTTACCTCACGAATGGCCAATTTCCTGTGGGTGCGATTATTCGGGTGCCCGTTGGTGCTTATGGAGGTGGCGGTCCTTATCACAGCGGTTGCGTTGAAACAATGTTATTGAGCATTAAAGGGATCAAGATTGCCTACCCATCTAATGCCGCAGATATAAAAGGCTTGATGAAAGCCGCATTCCAAGATCCCAACCCGGTTGTGATGCTTGAACACAAAGGTTTGTATTGGAGCAAAGTGCCTGGAACGGAAGGAGCGAAGACGATCGAACCTTCCAGGGATTATATCCTGCCATTTGGAAAAGCTAACCTGGTCGTAAAAGCCGATGAGAATGCGATAACCGATGGTGAAACCTGTTGTGTAGTTACTTATGGGATGGGTGTGTATTGGGCAAAAGCATCGGCGAAAAAATTTCCTGGCAGGTTAGAAGTGATCGATCTGCGGACATTGTTTCCCCTGGATGAAGATTTGATTTTCGAACGAGTAAAAAAACATGGACGATGCCTGGTGCTGACTGAAGAACAACAAACAAATTCATTTGCAGAAGCATTGGCGGGACGTATTTCAAAGGAATGCTTTAAATGGCTCGATGCGCCTGTTGATGTATTAGGTTCACTGGATCTGCCCGCAGTTCCGTTGAATATGGGGTTGGAAAAGGCAATGTTGCCCAATGAAGAGAAGTTGACTGATCGTATCAAGAAAATATTTTCGTTTTAATACTTTCACTTACATAATTCGTGGTGCCTTTTACGTTCACCCCCGGGACGCTTCGTGTTCTTAATCCGAAAGAAAAGATTTGTCACCTCTCGAATTATCAGAGCATCTAAATTTAATAATTAAATTATAACGTGGTAAACTTTTCCCCTGATGATGATTTCAACCTCTTTAACTCATCTCCAATGGGTAGTTCTTTTTTGTCGCTAGGAATTCCATGGTTATCAACTGGAGATCGTTTGTATCCTGTTTGTGCTGGCAAATTGGGAGAGCTTGAATCACCTTTGATTGATGTGACTATTCCAGGTTGATGACTATTCCCATTTATTGCCGGTTTTTTTCTCAATTTTTTTTATTGTTTTTCTCATTGCTCTGGTCTTCCCGAAAATGATATTTGCAATCTGAGATATATATTTTAGTTGAACCTGTTTGTCAACTTTTCTGTCTTATGAAGTTGAAGTTGATTAAATGCTACACAAGCTGTAATACTTTGCGTCAGTAAAGAAATTTGCAATAGACGTAACGAACGGGTATTGCCGAGAAGCAAGTAACAGGCAAAAACGGTAGGCTGGCTGGTGGGGGAGGGGAGGGCCCTGGCACAGGGCAGGTACAAATCAACAGCCAGCAGTTGCTAATTTATTGCGAACTGTCGACCGTCGTCCGCAACGGCAAACTATAGACTGCACTTTAGCCCCTTCTCTATCTGTCAAACGCAACTAAGACCCAAGATTTAATAAGATTTCAACTTGTTACCTGGCCGTAAAGAATATCACTTTCTATAGCGGCTTCATCCTTATAAAAAATTTGGTACAATAATTTTTGCAGGAATGTAAAAGAATTATGCAAAAAAGAAGTGAGACCAGGCAAGTAAAAAAGCCTCAGCAGCAAAAATTGCCAGGTAAGGAATCTAAAATGACACCCGAACCGGTTTCAGATGATTCCTCAAAAGCGGGAAGCGGCAAATTACAGAATAAAGTCGCTTTTATCACTGGTGGTGATAGCGGTATTGGAAAGGCTGTAGCTGTTTTATTTGCAAAGGAGGGTGCCAGTGTGGCGATCGCTTATCTCAATGAACATGAAGAT
>DASXOT010000576.1:0-3689 GCA_036494065.1 Chitinophagaceae bacterium | reverse complement strand
GGAAAATATTGAAAATATAAATTCGGTTTATCTTGTTATGAAAAGCGGCACCGCATTCAAGAAACGAGATTGAAATAAGTGATTGCAGGAAATGAGTGATCAGTGATGAGTAGTGAGTGGCTTTGTGTTCGTCATGCGGTGAGGTATATAATTTGAATAATCTTTGAAGTGATGAAAATAGCGACCTATAATGTAAATGGCATCAATGGACGACTCCCTGTACTGATTCGTTGGCTAAATGATTCTAGTCCAGACATAGTCTGTTTGCAGGAATTAAAAGCTCCGGAGGAAAAATTTCCCGGGTCAGCGATCAACGAAGCTGGCTATAACGCAATTTGGCACGGACAAAAAAGCTGGAATGGTGTGGCAATACTGGCTCGTAATCGCCAGATACAGGAAATAAGACGTGTCTTGCCTGGCGATTCGGAAGATTTGCATAGCCGCTACATCGAAGCAGTAATTGATGATCTTACCGTCGGCTGTCTTTATTTGCCAAATGGAAATCCTGCACCCGGTCCCAAGTTCGATTACAAGCTCACCTGGTTCGAGCGATTAACGAAACATGCGGCAGAATTATTTAAGTCAAACAAACCCGTCGTGCTTACCGGCGACTACAATGTAATGCCGACGGAGTTGGATGTATACAAACCAGAGCGCTGGGTCGACGATGCGTTATTCCGGCCAGAAAGCCGTGCTGCATTCAAAAAACTCATGGAGCAGGGATGGACAGATGCGATTAGAAAGCTTCATCCCGGTGAAAAGATTTATACTTTTTGGGATTACTTCCGTAATGCTTATGAAAGAGATGCAGGTCTTCGTATTGACCATTTTTTATTGAGCCCTCACTTTGATAAGCGTCTTACCGCCGCTGGTGTTGATCGTCATGTTCGGGGATGGGAAAAGAGTAGTGACCATGCTCCTGTATGGATCGAATTGAAGGAAAAATAGTTTTTGCCAATCAATTTTCAATGCTCTGAATTTAAATTAGCCTTAACGTTAGAAGCATTAACTTGATAGTAAAACCGTTCCATGCACAAAAACTTTATCCTCATTTTTCTTGTTATCTTTTTTCACAAAACTTCGATCTCCCAAAAGATTTTCTACTCTGACAAAGGAAAAGACGAATACCAATTGTCGCAAAACTATATAATTGGGAAAGTGAGTGACAATATCATTATTGTCGATCATCGCCTTCCAACAAAAAAATTCGAAATACTGGTATATGACTACAACATGCATTTAAAAAAAACGATCTCATTGAATTCATACTTTCCCGGATACCTGGCAAGAATTGATTTTGCCAATCATGGTGATTCGTTTGATGCAATAGCCCAATATTATACTTCTCAAATTTTTTATTGTAAGGTTATCCGTTTCGATGGGCAGGGACATACTATACAACAATCCGTGACGATAGATTCAATTTTTGCCAAAAGATCTCCGGGTGACGATACCACAGCCAATGAGATTTATAATATTATTCAATCTGAAGACAAAAAACAACTGGTGATGATGCGTGCGTTTACAGGCATAAAATCCTGTTGCTTGCAGCTTGACTATTTCTATTTGAACGATGAACTTAAAACAGCTGCAAAAAAACAGTTTCTTATTCCCTTCAATAAGTCGGTTCAATTAAGTCCTTTTTATGTCGACAATGCCGGTAATCTTTTGTTTTCTGAATTTATGCCGGAGGATAACACTCACAACCTGGTTACGTTTTACAAAATACCCCGCGACACAGATGCGGCCTTTAACAGGGTTCAATACATAGATAATAATTTCCCCTCGGAAATGGCGATCACGATCGATAATAATAACCACGAGTATTTGTTGAATGGGATTTTCTTTAAACCAATACCCGGGGGTGATAGCTTATCCCAACCAAAATATGCGCAGGGCATATATTCGAGTTTATTTGCCGGGGATCTATCGGTCAGGGGAAAAGATACATTGGTGTGGCTAAATGCGATTAAAGGTCTTGACAGTTTTACCAATCACCACAATTTTTCCTTTAATAATATCGTACCGGCCAATGGAGGGTTTTATCTTTCATTCAACAGTCACTCGATAACCGGACAACGATTTCAAAGCGCGCCAGGCTACACCGGGAGCACCACAGGGCAGCCGGATTTTGATGCGTTTAGAACGGTACCAGCCGCGTTGGGATCGCCTTATAAAGAATCAGTGGGAACGAATACCTATACCAATCCTATGATAATACAACCGGGAACGGGCGATCCAGGTGCTGACATCGAAAGACCGTGGGTTGACTTCCCTAATCCCTACGATAAAAATCGAAAATTAGTGAAGGTGGAAAATGAAAAATCAGACCGGTCGGGGCAAATGCCCGTTATCTTATACCTCAATAGCAATAATGAGGTACAATGGCTCCGCGCTTTTGATACAAATACTGACAATAATATTGTTAGTTTCAAAAAAATCAGTTCGGGAATAATCGCTCAAAATATGCATTTCGTCTTTTCGCACACTGTCCACAACGATAAAAAGATAACAGGTGAAATTGCCATATCCCCTGATGGAAAATACAAAATGAAGAATATGATCTCGAGTGATGCACTGTACGACATCCAGGCAGAAAAGGGAGTACAGGTCGACGAACGATCTGTTGTTTTCCCGTGCAAAGCACGCTTCCGGCTTGCGTTTGTAAGAATTGAGTTTGACTAGAAGCTGCCTTGCATCGTGTTCCTTGTATCTTGTAACTCATGCCTAAACAATTCTTATGAGAAAAAAAGTCATTGTTAACTATCTTTTTTCAGTTCTGTCTTTATTTATTGCAAGTGATGCCAGTGCTCAACAAAATAAACCGGTCCACATCCGCGCTATTCCGTTTGAGTTGCACTGGGAAAATGTTCCTCTTGACTACTCGGCCTCGGATAGCTCGTTGACAATAACAGCGGGTGCCAAAACAGATATGTTCAGGGATCCTAACGTTACTTATGACACGGACAACGCGCCGAAACTTTTGTTCAAACCGGACAATGATTTTGTTTTAACCGCCTCGATCACACATGCGTTTGCGAGCAAATGGGATGGAGGAGCAATTGTGTTGAAACAAGATAGCCTGAATTGGATAAAATTCTGCTTCGAGAAAGATTACACGGGAGCCAGAAGAGTGGTTAGTGTTGTTACAAAAAACGTTTCTGATGATTGCAATTCTGCCGAGATAAAATCCAACAAGGTCTTTTATAAGATTGCAAAGGCTGACAATGTAATCACCCTCTATTATTCATCAAACGGCAAAAAATGGTTTTTAATTCGACACTTCCAATTTGACACCAATGGTTCTTTTTACCTGGGCTTTCTCGCTCAATCGCCAACGGGGCAAAGCTGCCATGTCAGTTTCTCGAATATTACTTATCAACCCAGGAAGATCAAAGACCCCTATCTCGGCGAGTAATTTAAAACGGTAAAAGATCGATTATCAGCGATGATCAATCATTCGCCATAAGATAGTTTTACCATACAATAAAAATTTAATATCGAGCAAATTGTAGAAAACATTCTACGTTTTTATTCTCATTCCCGGTTGAATCCGGTTTATTTAGGCTTATCAATAAAAGCACAGAATTTGTAGAAAATATATAACGGTTAAAAACCAGTTAATACATGGCTGAGAATTTAGCTTCTGTTGAACATTTGACCCTGATTGATAGGCTGGCTGAGTATAC
>DASXOT010000575.1:0-4287 GCA_036494065.1 Chitinophagaceae bacterium | reverse complement strand
GGAAACGCAACAGGTTGCCCGGGCAGTGGACATTATTACTTTAAGGTAGTATGGACAGGACCTCTCGGCAATAGTCTTACACTTATTATGCCTTACTAATTTTTGGAAGAAAAATAAAAATAGTCAGACCGTCTCGTACATCCGGGACGGTTTTTTATTCTAATTATTTCCTGGCTTGAATTAATCTCTAATTTGATCCTTGCTTTTTATTAAGCTTTTCGGCCCAGTTTTGGCTAAATCATGACCAGCCCTGAACCCATAAACCAGGAAACATGAGCCGATTGATCGTAGTATCGAATCGTTTACCTTTTTCCGTTGACCATGAAGGCGATGAAGTAAAGATGCGGCAAAGTTCAGGAGGTCTTGTGTCAGCAATAACGAGCTATTTTGAAAGTAATATTTCCAAGGAAGAAATCACAGAAAAGTTATGGGTTGGCGTGGCCGATTTTCTACAGGAAGATTGGGATCAGCTTGTAGCGAATAAATCTATCGAATACGACTTTAACATTCATCCATTGTTTGTTGATAAACAAGTTTACAAGGATTATTACAATGGTTTTTCAAATTCTGTTCTTTGGCCATTGTTTCATTATTTTCCAACATTGGTTGAATATCCGGCAAGCTATTATGAGGCCTATTTACAGATCAATAGAAAATTCTGCATAGAATTGATGTCACTCATTCAACCGGATGATATAATCTGGATACATGATTATCAATTAATGTTATTGCCACAAATGCTTCGGCAACAGAAACCCAACGCTACGATTGGCTTTTTCCTGCATATTCCATTTCCATCTTACGAGATCTACAGGTTGCTGCCAAATGAGTGGAAGAAGTCATTATTGCTTGGAGTGATGGGTGCTGATCTTGTCGGGTTTCATACACATGATTACGTACAGCATTTTATACAGTCGACCAGGATGATCCTTGGTACAGATACTTATTTTCACACCGTGCAATATCAAAACCGGCTTGTAAAAATTGATTTATTCCCAATCGGGATCGATTACAAAAAATTTAATGGTGCGGCTAATAACCCGGAAGTAGTGGCATATAAAGACGAGGTGAAAAAGAATTTTGATGGAAAGAAAATTATTTTCTCTGTTGACAGGCTTGATTATACCAAGGGTATTATGGATCGGCTGAATGGTTTTGAATATTTCCTGGAACAAAACCAGCAATGGAAAGAAAAAGTATTTTTTATTCTTAATGTGGTTCCTTCGCGTGATGAAATCCAGAGTTACAATGAACAAAAAAGACAATTGGAAGAAAAGATCAGCACCATCAACGGAAAATTTTCGACCATCAGTTGGCAGCCCATTATTTACCGGTATCAGCATTTGCCGTTTCACGAATTATCTGCTCTTTACCAAATGGCAGATGTAGCATTGATCACACCATTGAGAGATGGAATGAACCTGGTAGCAAAGGAGTATGTGGCCAGTTCGGCGTCTCGCACGGGAGTGTTAATTTTAAGTGAACTGGCCGGTGCCGCCAGTGAATTAAATGAAGCGTTACTTGTCAATCCCACGGATGTGCACGATATTGCTCAGAATATCGAAAAGGCATTAAACATGCCGCTGCAGGAACAAAGAGATAGGATAGTGCTGATGCAGCGACGGTTGCAGGAATATGATGTGGTAAGATGGGTCAACGATTTCCTTGAACAGCTGAAAGAAGCTAAAAAAGAACAACAAAAGATAAATGTGAAAGCACTCGACGAAAAAACAGTCGCTACGATATGCCGTCACTATGCAGAATCAAAAAAAAGATTTTTTCTTATCGACTACGATGGCACACTTGTTCCGATCACAAAGATGCCTGCCGACGCTGTACCAGTTGAAAATGTAAACGAATTTTTGTCGTCCATTTCTTCTGATCCTGACAATCACGTAGCCATTGTAAGTGGCAGGGATGCTGGTACCATGGAAAAATGGTTCGGGCAACTACCATTGACACTGGTTGCCGAACATGGAGCAAGCATAAAAATGAGAAATGAGACATGGCAGCAACTGGTAACTGTTTCTGATCAGTGGAAGGACCAGGTAAGACGAATTATGCAATTATTCGTTACAAGGTGTGTAGGTTCTTTTATTGAAGAGAAAACAAGCACACTGGCATGGCACTATCGCAATACACAGGTTGATCTCGGGTTTACCCGCTCCCGGGAATTAATCAATAATTTATCGCAGTTGATTCAGAACACGCCGCTGCAGGTGATCGATGGCAACAGGGTGGTGGAAGTAAGAATGGCGGGCTTCGATAAAGGGACAATTACTTTGAAAATACTGAATGAGGCGCAACCTGATTTTGTACTTTGTATTGGCGATGATACTACAGATGAAGATATGTTCAAAGTCCTCGAGGATTCATCATTTATAGGGAAAACGTATACAATTAAAATTGGAAGCCGCGGAACTGCCGCAAAATATACTTTGCCTTCACAACAACAAGTATTGCCGCTATTGACACAATTGCAAACTTGTGTAAAATCAAAAGAAGAATTAAAGGCCAAAGGTTAATGACTAATCATTTGTCCCGCAGATCACGCAGATTTTCGCAGATAATTAAAAGCCCCGGCACTATTTTCGTCCATTAATCTCCATTCGCGTCCATTAGTATCAATTAGCGTTTATCAATGTTTATTAGCGTGTCTTAAATACCCTAAATAGAAAGATAAACCCCGGAATGATCAGTAGTAGCCCGGCGATCAAAGCGATCAATAATTGCTCTAACGTTGAGGCTGGTGCCTGTGTATTGTAAAATGTAAGCTCTCCCGAATTTTTTACTTCAATTAATACTGGAAACTGAATACAGAACCAACCGACAAGTATGGCCGTAACCTGCATACCCGTACCAATGCGCAGGTAAATCGTTTTATTTTTTTTCTTGTTGAGAAAATGCCAGATCACCGGGCAAAGTAATGCAGCCGTTAATAACATAATAATACTGGGAGTCGAATGAAGAAATGAAGTAGTCAGGGAATGACCTTCTGCCTTTGCAACGAGGAATACAAGTAAACCTAATGTCATTGTTACCATCATGGATTGTTTCGAAAACTGTGCATACTTGGTTCGCTCTCTATCAATTTTTGTCTCACCAACTAAAAAAACAGACGCGAGATATGCAAACAGGCAAGCGGTAAAAATGCCCATGGTAATACAAAACCAATTCAACCAGGGAGCGATAAATATTTCATAGAAACTTCCGGAGCGGTCGAAACTGATCCGGCCCAAGATCATGGCGCCCAATATCATTCCCAAAAAAACAGGAGTGATAAAGCTCGACAGGCGAAACAAAAATGTAAAATATTTATGTGAACGGCCCTCGTGCACATCATAATGACGAAATGTAAATGCAGTTCCTCTCATGATAATTCCCAGCAACACCATCATCAAAGGAATATGCAACACCCATGATAGAGAAGAGTATACTAAAGGGAATGCCGTGAACAAAATAACAACAGCAAGGATAAGCCAAACATGGTTAGCTTCCCACACGGGTGCCATTGCTCTCGATATGGTTATTTCTTCTCTTTTGCCTGCGAAAGTCTCGACAATGCCTGCACCAAAATCAGCACCGCCAAGCAGCGTGTACAGAATAAATGATATACCCAATATGATCACGATTAGTATAAGCATTTAAATGATTTTGGCTGTTTGATAAAATTCATGAATGGTGTTGACCTGTCGGCGCATCAACCAGATAATGACTATTGATAACAAAAAATACACTCCGGTTACCACAAGAAATGAGTATCGCAATCCCGGCATAGATGATACCGCATCTTTTGTTCGCATCACCCCATAAATGATCCACGGTTGTCGCCCTGTTTCGGTGACCGTCCATCCACATTCCACAGCGAGGAAGCCCAATGGCGTAGCTATTGCGACAAGAATTAACCACCATTTCTTCAAAAGAATATGCCGCCATTTTATCGAGAGAATCAGGTACAATAAGGAAATAAATGCCAGAAAAAAGCCGATCATTACCATGAGTTGAAATGAAATATGCGTAATCAGTACCGGCGGCCAGTCTTCCCGCGGGATCTTATCTAATCCCTGTACTTCGGCATTTACATCACCTTTTGCCAGGAAGCTCAGTCCTTTTGGAATGCGGATAGCATAATTTACCCGTTGTTCTTTATCATTGGGAATGCCTCCGATAACAAGATCCGCGGGCTTGCTTGTTTGATATAAAGCTTCCAGCGCAGCGAGTTTGGCAGGTTGCCTTTTTGCTACGTCCTTAGCTGAGAAATCGCCGCTGACAGGTTGCAATATTGCG